>JBAYKW010000008.1 GCA_041664365.1 Patescibacteria group bacterium | reverse complement strand
TTTTTGATTGTTCCTTGCATAACGTCGTAAGGAATGAATTAGTATATAGTTACTTCGAAATTCGACTAATATTTCTATGTAAACTATACTTATCCCCATTGAATAAGGGACAATGAACCTCTGCACTGTGTAATTGTAATTATCAGTTTTCAGTTGTCCGCCTGTATAATAGCATTTATGGTATTTTTGTCAAGTAACTGCCGATAAATACGGCTTATTATGCATTATAACAGCAATTATCAAACATCCATTGATATTAACTATATTACTGATATTATTAAGACAGTATTATCAGTAATATTATATTTATGAAAAATAAATATCTAATAATCATTATTGTAATATTAATCGTCGTTATTGGCGTTATGATATTTTATCTGATACAAAATGATGGGGTAAATTCCAACAGTTCATTAAACAGCAACGGGCAGCAGGATACAAATACGGCAATAAATACTAATTCCAATACTAACAGTGCAATGCAATCAGATGTCCAAGTTACTAAACCAGTTCCAGATGAAACTGTTAATAGTCCGCTGACAGTTGCCGGCAGAGCAAAAGGCAGTTGGTTTTTTGAGGCGGTATTTCCAGTTCAGATAGTCGATGAGAATGATAAACAAATTGGCTACGGAAACGCAGAAGCCATTGGCGACTGGCAGACGGAAAATTATGTTGATTTTACCGCACTGCTTACATTTACAAAAGGATCAGCCACAGCCGGGTTCCTGGTACTGCAGAATGCAAACCCTTCAGGAATTAAATCATTAGAAAAAGAATTAAGAATACCAATTAAATTCGTCGCTTCAACAATCAGTGAAATTGAAATATATTTAGGTAAAGAATCAGAACAATCCGACTGTAGTACAGTCTTTGCGGTTAAACGACTTATCGATGAGACACCTCAAATAGCCACCGCCGCTGTTAATCAACTACTGACCGGCCCGACAGAAGCTGAAGAAAATGATGATTACAACACAAGTATCAGTCCATCCGCCCGGTTGCTTTCTTTAAATATTACTGACGGAAAAGCCTATGCGGATTTCAATCAGGAACTGCAAAACATCGGCGGTTCTTGCCGTGTTCAAATGGTCCGTGCCCAGATTGAAAATACTTTAAAGCAGTTCGACTCCGTGCAGGAAGTATTTATCTCCATTGACGGGAAAACCGAAGGAATTCTTCAGCCATAAGCAATTAAATGCAATAATAAAATAAAAACTTACCCAAAGGGTAAGTTTTTTATCTTACCAAAACATATTACTCTATAAATCCACCGATCTGTTTTTCCCAGAGTTTTTTATAAAGACCGCCCTTGCTGTTTACTAATTCCTGGTGCGTTCCCTGCTCCACAATCGCGCCTTCATTCAGCACAATAATCCGGTCCATTTTCATAATTGTTGAAAGACGATGGGCAATTACAATAACTGTCTTATCCTTCATCAAATTACCCAATGCATCTTGGATCAGCTCTTCTGATTCAGAATCAAGCGAAGAGGTCGCTTCATCCAGTACCAATATCGGCGCATTTTTTAATATAGCACGTGCAATAGCCACGCGCTGGCGTTCCCCACCCGAAAGTTTAACACCACGTTCACCAACATAAGTGCTATAACCCCCCGGCAGACTGCGAATGAAGTCATGTGCATGAGCCTGTTTAGCAGCTTCAATTACATCCGCATCACCGGCACTCGGCAAGCCGTAGGAGATGTTTTCTTTCAGTGTCCGGTGAAATAAAATCGGGTCCTGATTCACTAGTGCAATATTATGCCAAAGTGATTCCTGGGTGACACTATTGATCTTCTGACCGTCAACAGATATTTGCCCATCAGTTAAATCATAATTGCGCAGCAATAGGTTTACTATCGTGGATTTGCCGGAACCGGAAGGACCGACCAGGGCAATTTTTTCCCGTGCTTCAATCTTTAAATTCAAATCTCTAATTATTTTGCGTGTCATATTGTAACTGAAAGCAACATTTTCAAAATTTATCGAACCCATCTTTACTGATATCGGTAATGCTCCGGGTATATCCTTTATTTCATGTGGAGTCTCAAGTATCTCAGTCATCTCTTCAGCATCAGCTAATGCCTCATAATATTTTCGGATGATCCGGCCGAAATTCCATAATCTTAAAATGATGTTTAAAAGATATGCCTGCAACAATACAAAATCGCCGACACTTAAAATATCCTGTTGCCAGAGCGTAACCGCATAATACATTACCCCCAACTCCAAACCAATCATCATTAATGCCTGCCCGCCTTCGAAATAATTGGCCAGATTCCAGGTAAACTGCTGAAGTTTCTGATATTGACTGTTAATCCCGCGGAAACCGCCTCTTTCCCTTTCGTAACCGTTAAATAGTTTGACGTTTAGATGATTAGTTATAGTATCGGCCAACATCCCGGTTACTTTGGAATTCAATACCGCCCGCCTGACATCAAACTTCATCTTATAACGACTGAAAATGTAGTTAACCAACAAATAAATTATCACCCATAACAGCACGGCCAGACCTAGCATTAGATTCTTCTGGCTCAGAACAACAAAGATCATAATTATATCCACGGTAATCGGCAACAGGTCCCAAAAAATCAGGTCGGCAATTAACTCAAAGGAATGAGCAAAACGGTTGACTTTTTTCACCAACGATCCGACAAAATTATTATTGAAAAATGTTACTGAGTGTTTATGGATATACGCAAAACAGTCGTTCATCAGATCAGCCATGATGTGTGTTTGAAAATATGAAACACCAAAACCGGCCGTACGCCAAAAAACCCAGCTAACCAGATAAACACCGAGCACTTTTAGCAGAATAATTTTTAATGATCCTATTTTTCCGGCAGTCTCACCAGCACTCGACAATACATCAAAAAATTCCTTATAAAAAAGCGGCGCGACAAGATTGGTAATTGAACCGATACTGATCGCCAGACAAATAAGCAAAAATGCACCCCGATACTTTTTTGTCTGGTGCCAATAAATTCTGAATGTTTGTTTGGTATACTTTGCCATAGTTTTTTAGTATAACACATTTACGCATTATTTTAAGGTGGTCTATGTGAAATTGACTTTCTTCCCAGGTTCCGTTAAACTCACATACTCATGCAATCCTTTGCATGTTTTGATCGATTGTTCGTTACGAGACGCAAAAACACAACATCCTCGGGAAGTGAAATGAACGGAATTTTTCACAACCAGGTGCTTCTGACAGCCATCGCCGCCAACTTCACGGCACAACTTCTGAAAGTCATTATCACATTCTATCCAGAGGGGAGTTTTCAGCCCAGAAGGTTATTTGAGACGGGAGGTATGCCCTCTTCTCACACAGCCGGAATCATCGCGCTGGCTGCCGGTCTGGGAATAACCGAAGGGTGGGACAGCGCTGAGTTTGCCATCGGCTTCACGCTTGCAGCATTCATCATCTACGACGCTGCAAAAGTTCGGCACGCCACGGGTAAACACGCAGAAGTGCTTAATGTCCTAATCAGAGAGTTAGAGCATCTGCTCGAACGCGATTCACGACCGCAAGCGTTGAAAACACTTCTGGGACATACACTGCCACAGGTAGTTGCCGGTGCTTTTATCGGGCTACTAGCGACTGTTATTTCCTTCAGGCCATTCTAACAAAACTGGCCTTTTTTATTTATTAAAAAAATGATACTATTAAATAGTATTCATAAGATAAATCTAATATTCACTAATGGTTTTTAGTTATAAAGACTTCGATATTGCATTAGCTGTCAACGCTATAGAAGTGGCGCTTTTGGGTATCAGGATACTAATGAGAAAGGTGTTGATTGTTAAAGACAGTTTCGCAATTGGGATTTCTGCTTTGATCATCCCCTGGTCAGTTATATTCATTACTAATCCTGATATAACGTTGGTACCAAAAATTATTATTTCTATTGTTATTGCCTTTTTTTTGTGGCTACTTTTTTATCTTTCTAAATTATATACAACCTACATAGTCTGGAACACTGGCAAAGCATCAATTGAGCATGGAATAGAAAATATCTTGACGAAAAATAATTTGTCTTATCAAAAAAAAGAAAACGAATTTATTTTGAAAGAATTAAACATGAGCATCGGTTTCCATAAAGGTAGATATTCGGAGCAAAAAATTTATGTTCGTAGTAATAAAAAAGACAGGTTGGCTTTTGACATAATTGATAATGGAATTAATTCATTTTTCCAAAATGAAAAAGCAGACAAAATTTCATATGAAGGCATACTTTTTGTGTTTATAGCAATTATTTTATTTGTGTTTACCTTTTCTAATTAATATTAATATGAAAATAACAAAAAATCTTAAAGTATTATATTTTCTCGGATTTGTTCTAGCTCTAGCCGCAGCTTTTCCTGGATACATCCGTTCTACCTTTATGGAAGAATTTGTGGACGTCGGGCGGGTCGGTTTGTTTTTTCTGGGCGAAGCGCTACTCAGCCTGGCTGCCATTAATTTTTTCCCCTACTTTATCAAGAAAATCAGCAATTATAAGCTGGCCATTATAATAATTTTGCTGCAGATAACAAGCATTATTCTATTGATTACCACAAACTCTACTGTTGGTGCGTTTATATTCTTTGCTTTAACGGGAAGTATGGGCTATCTGATCTGGATTAATATGGATGTTTTTGTTGAGCGTTTCACTACCAACCCGACAACCGGCAGGATCAGAACTACTTATTTTACCTTCATTAATCTGGGCTGGCTTTTCTCCCCCTTGGCAGTTGGCTATCTGACCGGCGAAGGAAATTATCGCTTGATCTATATCATGGCGGCAATACTTCTATCAATCGCACTGGCGATCATTCTGTATAACAAAAAACTACTGGCCGATCATCTGCAATACGAACATCATCACTCGCTGACGACACTGAAACATATATGGAATAATATAAATCTGCGCGGTATATTTGCAATCGCCTTTCTACTGGAACTGTTTTATGCAACTGCGGTAATTTACGCGCCGATCTATCTGCACCAGACCATCGGTTTTGAATGGAAAACAATCGGTATGATCTTCACCTTCATGCTCTTACCTTTCATATTCCTGGAGATACCCGCCGGAATTTTCGCCGACAAATATAACGGCGAGAAAAAAGTTTTGAATCTCGGTTTTATGATTATCGCATCTGCCGTTGCCCTGTTTTTCTTTATAAAATCTGATAATCCGTTTGTCTGGGCGCTGATTTTATTTTTAAGCAGATGCGGGGCGGCATTAATTGAAGCGATGAGAGAAACATATTTCTTCAAAACTGTTGATGTCAAGGATATTGACTATATTAATTTTTTTCGCAACGCATCACCACTGGGGTATCTGATCGGATCCGGGCTTTCGATGCTTGTGTTAAAATTCTACCCGATTGAATACCTGTTTCTTTTTCTTTCTTTAATTTTGCTAACCGGAATATACTTTAGCTGGAGAATTCCAGAGACAAAAAAATAATTATTGCAATACGAAAAACCCCCAGGTAACCTGGGGGTTTTTGATTTTTTTCTATAGTGACCAAAGAAGCGGGATGAGTAGTGTCCAGCCGATGTTCAGAACGGATGGATCGGATTCCAGAGACGGATATCGGTCAATATTCGCACCTTGGATCACCACCCATTTATCGCCAAGACCGTAGTGTTTTAAAGCAATCTTCCAAAGCGTATCACCGGACTGTACTGTATACAAATTCTGATCCTGATACGCGTAAATCGGGACATTAAATCCGAGCGGTTTGATTACAACATTCAATGTTCCTGTTTTCACACTTTCTTTGCCACTGGGTTCTAAAGCATCAAGATAAATATTATACTCCCCGGGTTCCAGCCCGGAAATAAGGATTTTAAAATTGGCAACTCCGGACGGATCATTATTTACCTTGAAAGTATTAATAATCCTATTATTTACATATACTCTGATTGTCGCGTCGTTTATTGCATTACCTAAGAGCACAACCGAAGGATTACTGCCGTCTGTTACATATGCTTTGTCAATCGTGGGCACCGGATATGGCGGTTCCACAAAAAAGCTGTATGATTTTGATTCACTGCTGATTAATCCGTCATTATCTCGCGCTCTTAGAATAATACTGTGGTCGCCTCTAGTAAGTGGTTCTTTAACGTGAAAATAAAAATCTCCTGTTCCGCTGGAATGATCACTGGCCTTGACCACCGCGACCAATTCCCTGTCAATCAATATGAACACGTCATTATTCGATCGGGCAACCCCGGTAATGGTCGGCAATGCCGTGTGCACGATACTGCCACTTTCTGGAGCATAAAGTGTCGGCGCAGGAAGATATGGGACAGGCTCAATATCTATTGGAGGCGGTTCTGTATCCGGATCAGGGACTTCAGTTGCTATTGTAGTAAAATTCGCATCAGCCTGTGTTGCTACAGTATTCCCCGTGCTGACAATTTGGTAATGATATACAGTACCGGGTTCTAATCCGGTCAATTGAACCAGATGTTCTGAAACTAATCCGCTGTCATATTTCTCCTGACCATAATCTGTATTTAAACCATAATTAACCCTGGAATCAGCGGGATGATTAGTTTGCCAGGTAATCGACGCCGCAGTTTCAGTAAGATTAATCACCTGAACATTTGTAATTATTGTCGCATCCGGTGCAACTGTTTCCGTACTGTAGTCAATTGAATATCCCGTATTGCCAAATCCGTCTTCTCCCACCAGCTGAAAATGATATGTTGTACCTGCATTCAGGCCTGTAATGGTTACCGAGTGATTCAGAGTTAGAGTAGAGTCTAATACAGTTGTGAATCCATAGGCATTTGTAAGACCATAGTTTACCTGAGTAGTAGCCGGCTCACTGCTGGTCCATTGGATAGTAATGCTTGTTTGAGTGGAATTTGTGTTGACATTACTGAATGTAGGCAATCCCGAGTCAAGCATAATTCCGTTACTAGACGACTGGCCGATTACTTCACCGGAACTGTTTATGGCACGAACCGTTGTATAATATGTCCCGTCCGCCAAATCCAATCCCGTCTTAGTAGCATTTTTTAACAGCCCGACACTGCTGAAATCGGAAACATCAGTTCCGCCTTCTGTCGAACCGATAGCGTATTCAAAATGATCTACGGCGTCAGGAGTTGTCTGATCATCTGGATCAAGACTGCCGCCGGACTGGCAGGCCGGAGTTACGTTATTGGAATACCTAAGCGACCCGTCATCGTTATATCCCAATTTCAAAAATCGGACCGCCCAGGTTTCGCCATGAACGTACGGGAAAAGGGTCTGACCCGCTATATACGGCTCCGCTTCATTGGCAAAATGCTGATGCGCATAACCCTGATCCACCCAGCTGGCCGCGACAGTCGGGGTTGTTGTTGTATAGTACTGGATATGATCATACCTTGTTCCGAACATATAGTATGTTCCATTGTGTTCTGTTACAGTGGGCGACTCGGCGGTACCGGAAAGTGTTGCATCAATCGGATCCTGCAATGTCCAATTCAATAAATCACTTGATGTAGCGAAAGCGATAACCATGCGGTCAGTGGCACCTTCTTCTTTTTTTGCTGACATAAACATATAATAAGTGCTCCCCCATTTGGTAACAAATGGGTCTCTGCAATCGCCTTTCCAAGCAGTACTATCCCACTGGTCCCAAGTGGACCAGGCAGCTGAACAGTCTAATACGCAACCCTGTCCGCCGATTCCGGAACAAGTACTGGCGGCATCAGTCCAGTTTACAAGGTCAGTAGAAGTTGCTAAGCCAATCCGTTGAGCATTCATAGTGTAATTCGTGTCATAATTCACCCCGGTATAGTACATATAGTATGTACCACCTTCTTCATAAATATAAGGCGCCCAAGTTTGCTTATCATTCCATTCTCCGACAGAGCCATGAAGATCAATTGGTCCCTGGTTCGTCCAGTTATTTAAATCAGTAGAGGTTTCGTGCCCAAAAGTAGTTTGCGGATATGCCCACCAAGGGATATCTTCGCCACGAATGTGGATTACATGATAAACACCGTCTTTTTCGACAACTGAGAAATCTAATGATTTCATCCCGTCTGATGGCGTAAATATTGAAACGTTATCTTCTGAGCATGATTGCGCCGTCTCCCAGTTTGCTGAGAGCTCGGTGGGATCGTTTGTGATGCTGGCATCTCCGGTTAATCCATCATTGACCACCGAAGGTAAAATCGTCCAACTAATCTGGGCACCACTGGATTCAATTTCAAATTCTGAACCGAATTTATTACCACCTGCCCATGGAAATACTAAATTGATGGTTGATCCAGTAGCATTAACATTATAAACAACATTTGTATCCTCTCCGTCTGTTTGGGAATCAAATATAACATCACCAAACATGTTAACGGTATCCAGATTGGATAAAGTAATGTAGCTGGAATTTGCACCCGGACCGTTATTGTCAAAGGATCCGTTATCCAACGAGTAAATCGTAGCCGTACTATTCAGCTTAAGACCGCTCGCATCAAGATTATCAAAATTGTAATTTGAAGCATGAATTATTCCGTTCACAGTCAGGCTAAAGTAACCGGAAGTGGCGGAAATATCCGTGAAATCACCGGCTGAACCGACAATATACAAAATATCTCCGCTATCAACCGTATAGGAAGACCCGCTGGAAAAATTGACAGTTACCGGCCGACTTGATAGCCCGAGAGCGGTCCCGTCAAAGTCATTTTCATATACCCAGTATTCCGCGGAACGTGAATTACATTCACCATAAATATTTATTTGACCATCCACTGCCCCATTGTCAAAAGACTCTAAACAGCTTCCGCTGTCTACAGTAACCGTACTTGCTGAAGAGCTCCACATGGCCGCATTTTCATTTACCCCTATCCGTAGTGTTCCATATACATCACCTCCGACAGTCTTTGTGTTTATCTCATCAAGGCTCGCGCTAGTTCCGTTCAGATATAAGGCAGCACCGGTCCAGGTAGTATTCGCTCCCCCGACGCTGTTTGTGAAATCATTTCTTACTTCAATAGTTACACCGCTACTGACAGTAAATGTATTTGCAGAGGTAAGCGTCAAATTATTAGCG
Source organism: Patescibacteria group bacterium (assembly GCA_041664365.1). Taxonomy (NCBI): domain Bacteria; species Patescibacteria group bacterium. The sequence goes on along the minus strand of JBAYKW010000008.1, from coordinate 54,604 downwards.
ACAGTCAAGTTGTCAGTCTGTACAGTCCAACCGCCCGCTGCATTATTAAATACCATATTATAAAACTGGGAACTGCCCGCTTCAATCGTCTCTCCAGTATCAGCCGAATCAAAAGTCACCGTGCTGTTACCGTGCGTATAAGTACCGTTAGTATCCCAACCACCTGCCACTTCCAGTATTTCCCCGTTTGAATCAAGCGTGGCACTTGTTGCTATTGTCATATCACCTTCCAGATCCACCGTTATAGCTACAGAAGGATTAATATCCACCGTCAGCGCATTTACGCCGTCGCCGATTGTCAGGTTAAAAAAATTGAAATCCGCTTCGCCTGTTTCCGCGATTGTCAGAACTTTATTGTCATTGCCGATAAACTGGAAAGTTCCCCCGGTCGGAGTAAAAGCTGATCCATTCGCAAAATATGCCGCACCGTTAGTAACATGCCCAACACCTTCGACAGTAATGGTCCCGCCGGAGATATTTTCTGTCCAACCGCTGTCAACATAAAACATGGCGTGCGAGGAGGGAACAAGGTTATCGCTGCCTGTTGCGATTGTTCCGCTAGCCATTGTTAGAAGTCCGCCAAATCCCACAAAGAGACTGGATACGGTCAGTGTCTGACCGTTTATATCAAGCTCACCGGTATTCATAAGAAAATTCCATGACTGGACCGGAGACAATAATGTTACTCCGGCTCCCCCAGTTTTATCAACATCAAATTCACCGATTCCTCCAGTATAGCCGAAGGCATTATTCGCTCCCACAATGGATAAATTTGCGTCCGCCGCGCCATCCATGGAGAAAACGGGGTAGTTTGTGGCATGTCCCATTACAAACGTATTATCACCGGATATATCAACATCACCACCGACTACAGTTGATCCAGCAGTCAGTACTGACCCTCCCGCATCACCCGACACGGTAAAAGTGCCGTCAACATTGAAATTGTCCCCGCCCTGATCCATATTCAGATTCCCGCCGGACTTGTTGAAATAACCGTTAACCTGCAATTGTCTGCCATTTAAATCAAGCGTTCCGTTCAGAACAGTGAGATTGCCACTAATCGCCATATTTGTCGCGCTCAGCTGTTTAGTGGCACCCAATGAATCAATAACAACACTTGAAAAACCGGCGCTTACCGCACCTGTTGAATTGATTGTTTGCGTACCGGAACTGCCGATGAATGTGACCGTGCTTGAATTCGGCGTGAAGGTTCCGGCGTTAGTCCAGCTTCCTGAAACATCAAGTGTCCCAGTTCCATATATAGTCAGCGTGTGCCCGGATGGAATTACTATTGAACCGGAATTTAAAGTGACAGAGGCACTGTATGTTACGTTACCAATTGAAATATTGGCGGCATTCGCAGGCGTTGTGCTGTCCCAAGTGAATGTTCCATTTACAACAAAGCTTCGTCCGGCTGTATCTGTGTCGTGCAGTGTTACTGTCCGACTAGCCGTGTCATCTATTGTCAGCGCGTAAAATGTAAGATTGACATCGGAATCAACTTGTTGCGCAACCGTGCCGTCCAATACAAAGGTTGTACTCCCCGTTTGGAAAGATCCACCGGTATCCACAATAATATTACCGGCTACATTTACGGTAGCATTTGAAGTATAGGTAGACGCATCCCACGTGCCATTGGCATAAACACGAATTCCATATTGTTGAACTGTTGCACGGTCAACATCTATAATACGGGAATCTCCCAAAATAAATGTACCAACCCCTACATCAATTCGATCTATGGATATAGTATTAGCGCTAGTAGCTGAAGCATCAAAAACATTAACCGCATGCGCTAGTACACTGCTGTCACCTACGTTGATGGAATCCAAAAGAGTGATCGTCGAGTCCTCCGCATAAAAAGTCGCATCATCTCCGCCGACCCGACCATCCGTTACAAAAAGTGCTTTAATATTGTTTATTGTTGAACTATTTGCATAGAATCGTTTATAAGTAGCGCTGTCTTCACCAAATTCATCACCAACATAAAGTTCCGAGTCGCTTCCATTTCCGCTGATATTTACGCTTGCATTCACACCGTCCTGTGTGTCGAATGTGCCAGCTAGTACAACCAAATATAAATCATAGGCAAGGGTCGCCGCGCTTCCACCAGTAGAAAGAACAACCGAAGATTCGATGCCGTTAACATCGCCAATCTCAAGTGAATCTAGCTGAAGCTTTTCACCGCTGGCGATTTTTACCATCTGGGTACTGCTACCGACAAAATGAACTTGGGGAAAATCATTCCATGTACTTTCACGTGCTTCAAAAGCTGACTCGGTTACAGTAGAGGCATCCCAGTCCCCGGCTATTAAAATTTTGTTATCATTAGAGCCGATATCGAGTCTCCCACTGGTAAAAACTAAATCACCGCCAACTGATAAGTCCGAACTCGCCGCCAGAGTCACTGTCCCACCACCAGTTGTGGCAATAGTAACATTATAAAACTTTTTACCGGCAGTTTCAGAATACGGCGCGCCGCTGCCGTTGTTGATAGAACTACCAGTAGTCAGTGACTGCCCAGCTACTCCGCTATTAAACGTTACTGTATTTCCACCCGGCGTGAATGTTCCGGCATTAGTCCAGTTTCCTGGAACAGAAATCGGGTTGCCATTGGCGGTAAGTGTCGCGCTGGCTGCGATAATCACACCGGAGCCAACTGAGACACTATCATCCATAGAAAAAGTATCACCGCCCCAGACATACAGATGAAAACCGGCAACAATTTCAATATCAGTAGCAATTGGCGAAGAAAATTTAACATCGCTGTCAGCATTAATACCGGTGATAATTTCTGTATTGGTAATTGTGGCTGTGTCAGAACGGACAATTACATGATTACGATAGAGATCAATATTCGTCTGAGTTGTCTCGTTGGATTCAAAAACCATGTTTGCTTCTTCAGTTTCTTCATCCAAAAACACAGTGATGATATCACCACTGTTCACTGAAAGCCCGGTAATTCCCCAGGAACCAGTATTATCTGTTATTGTGTCGCTAGTCTGAATAACACCATTAACCGCCACCTGTATTGTTTTATTGTCTGCCGTGCCATCAATCGGAGTTGTCCTGTTTTCCTGATATGCTATGCCGGAAAGATTAATACTGGACGCCGCAAGAGCTGGATAAAGCTTTGGCAGGCTGAAAATGATACCGCCAAAAAACATTACTAAAGCAATTACGGACTGGGCAATTCTCACATTCCTTCTGAATTGTGAGTAAGATGTAATTGGTGCGCCGCTCTGGTTTTGATTTACCGCCTTGTGGTAAACAATGGCCGGATTGCGGGCAATTAGAGCTTTAGAATAAAATTTGGTTTTATTTGTTCCTTTAACTAAATTAAACATTAGGGGATTTAAAATGTTCAAGAATAAAGTATCTGTTGTCTTAGTTTAACACTAGTGCTGGAATTTTCAACCTCCAACGGGGCATAATTATGCCAGGATTGTCTTTTAGTGAAGAATAAACCTCTTGGTTAGCAAAACTTATATGATTCCACATATTTCCATCACCATAAAACTGTTCTGCCAGTTTCCACAGCGAATCTCCTTCGGACACTTCATAAAATAATTCGGTCTGCACTGTTTCTCCTTCGAGCACATATTCAGTAACATTCTGTTCAGACTGATTGATCGTTACCGTCAACGGATCTGTTTTTTCGCTTACTTTTCCGTCTAAGCCAACAGCATCAATTTCAATAACATTCACACCGAACGTTAGTCCGCTAACTAATGCATTAAAATTCGCTGTCCCTGAAATATTATTTTCAACCATAAATGTATTAACAATTACTCCATTCAAATATACCCGAATCTGACTGTCATTAATTGCTAATCCAGGAATTGTAACTCTATAATTATCACCATCATATAAAGTTGGAGCGTATACGATTGGTGTTGGATATGGCGGATTCACTGAGAACACTCTTGGACCGGATTCAGGACTGACCTGCCCGTCTGCATCCCGCGCCCTAACCACAATACTATGTTTGCCAAAAAGCAGGGGCTCCTTAAGATAATAATAGAAATTGCCGGTACCACTGGAATCGTTAGTGGCTTTTACCACCGCGACCAGTTCACGGTCAACTAAAATAAATATATCGTTATCGGATTCAGCCAAACCGGTAATTAATGGTCTCGTGGTATTTACAATTGTTTCACTTTCCGGAGCAATAATTGTCGGAATAGCAGGTAATGTGTTTTCTTCTCCTTCCGCCAGTGTTGAGAACGTCGCATCCGCATCAATTGCTATCGTATTGCCGGTACTCAATACCTCATAATGATATCTTGTATCCGGTACAAGGTCCGAGATTAATAATTCATGCATTGTAACCAGATCAGCATCATAAACTTCACCACCATATTCAGTGCTTATGCCGTACCGGACTTTTGAATCAGCATCATGGTTAGTGGTCCAGGAGATTAGCACTGAAGTTGTCGTGATATTCGAAACTTGTACATTCGTAATAATGGTATTCTCTAATGCACTGGTTGTAACCAGATTGTCGGCCGACTCTCCCGTATTCCCTGCTGTATCCGTTCCGGTAAGCATGAAATGGTAGGTGGTATTACCAGCAAGTCCAGTCACAGTCACTTCATGCTGTGTCGTTCTTACTGAATCACCAACTGTAATATTTCCATACGCATCTGTCAGACCCCAATGAATGATGCTGGTAGTCGGTTCATTGCTCGTCCAGGAAACAGTAAATGAATTTTCAGCAGGTGTGATTACTATATTGGAAAATGTCGGCTCAGCTGTATCGACAGTAATCCCATTACTTGTGATTGACTCCAATACTTCATTATCAGAATTATATGCTCTAACTGTTGTGTAATAAGTTACACCATTCAAAAGCGCTAGCCCGGTTCGGGTAAAATTTTTACTGGAACCAACATCGGTATAGTCAACAACTTCATTACCGCCCGAGGTAGTTCCTATGGCATAAGCAAAATGATCAATCCCGTCATCTGTTGCTGTAGACCAGTTTGCGGAAAGCTGGGTTGCATCATTTGTCACATTGCTGTCACTGACCAATCCGTCATTAATTACTGAAAAATAAATGGTCCATGCTATCTGTGCGCCGTTTATTTCCCTGTCAAAATTTTCTCCGCTTTTGTTGCCGCTGGCCTGGGCAAATGTCCAATTAATTCCCGGGCCGTTCGCATTGACATTGTAAACAGCATTGGCATCCGCGCCATCTGATGCCGAATCAAAAACCACATTACTATATGAATCATTAGATGTTAATCCCAGCAGAGAAATATAACTAGGATTGGAGCCCGCTCCAATATTATCAAAGGTGCCGTCCGACAGTTCTGATACCGTAGCGGTTGATGAAATATTTAAACCGGAATCATTTAGATAGTCAAAATCATAATATCTGGCGCTGATCGTGCCAGCGACATTCATGCCGAAATTACCGGTACTTAATCTGGAAATCTGCGTTCTATTACTGCCCGCTGACTGGCCTTGAATCAGCAAGGAATCAGCTTGATCAACCGCAAATGATGCGCTCGGACTGAATCTTATATTCGTCTGCCTTTCATCTCCTCCAGATAAGTCAGTACCGTCGAAATCTGTAGCGTATGCCCAATATTCATTCGACCGGGTATTGCATGAGCCGTAGATATTTAATTGCCCGTCTGTTGTATTATGATCAAATGATTCTAAACATCCACCGCTGTCTACAGTGATCGCGTCGGCGGTAGAATTCCACATTCCAATTCCGTCACTTCCACCGATCCGCAATGTGCCGTATGTATCAGCGCCAGCGGTTTTGGTGTTAATCATATCCAGTTCACTGGCATCGTTTAAGTATAATGTTGAACCGGTCCAGGTAGTACTGACTCCGCCCACGGAATTGATAAAATTGCCTTGAACTTCAACCGTCCGTCCGCTTTCCACCACAAATGATGAAGCACTGGTTAAATTCAAATCATTGGCAACCGTCATGTTGTCTGTCTGGATAGTCCAACCGCCGCCGGCATGATTAAATTCAACATCGTAGAACGGGGACAGGCCGGCCTCAATAATTTCACCGGCATCCGTCGAACTGAATGTAACTCCGGCACTGCCGTGGTTAAATGCTCCACCGCTGTTTAACCAATCGCCTTTGACTATTAAGTCATTTCCACCTGATGAAAAAGATCCTGCCGATATGCCGACTGATTCATTGACCGTTAACGGATCCGCTAATGATACCGCTCCTCCGCTGACCGTAAAATTTTCGAGGTTTTCTGCATCGCTGGTCAAAGTTTTATCCGTTCCGTTCATGACAAGTATATTACCAGTCTCGGTAGTGAAGGTTCCGCCGGTTAAATCGACATTGCCAGAAACAGTCCAAGGATTACTTCCGGTCGTGACAGTCTGCACTCCACCACCCGATACGGCAAAATCCAGATCACCGGAAATATTCATTGTCGGATCGTTTGTTGCTCCGGCAAAAGAAATATTCTGAGTATTGGCAGCCTGGATAATTAAATCACCAGCAACAGTATGTGTTCCGGCAGCAGGAGTCACGGTACGGGCATTTGTGGCGGAATTATTATATATTTCCACATTACCACCATAAGTTCGAACCGGCATTGTTTGATCATTGCTGGTCGTGTCCAAACGCAAAATTGATGAGATCGTTCCGGTTGTCGGGAAAACAGTGGAGGTTTTATAATCCAATCTGCCTAACCCGCCAATTATTCCATCCAGAGTCAGAACTGAACCCGAAGTTTTTGCTAAAGATAAAACTCTACCGGAATTAATATTCACCGCATCACCGGCATCAACATCCAGAGTATTGGCAACATTCATATCATCAGTTTGAATTGCCCATGTACCGTCTCCGCCGTCACCTTGGAATACGACATCATACAAACTGCTTACTCCTGTTTCTATAGTGTTATCAGTATCTATCGCATCAAAAACGATTCTCCCGTTCTGATGAGTAAACGTGTCATTATTATCAAAATTTCCTCCAACATTTATTTGGGGTGTAAAAGCCGGCGTATTTAATTTTTGTTTTGAACCGCCTTCATTTACCCTCAGAGAAATTGTTGTTTCACCACTGCTGGCAAGATGAAAAGCATTACCTGTTCTGACTTCAAACTCAACCGCTAAAATTTGATTACTTAAATCTTGCTGGGGTATACCGGCAAAAGTAATTGTATTATCGGTAGCTCCTTCCGTATTTCCTGTCGCTACTATAGTCCAGTTTGATATTGCAGTTGGGCTGCTAAGATCAGAGTTAACCTTCCAAAGACGCGCGGAGATACCAATAGTATCGTACTGATAATAACCCTGATGATACACTCTAGTAAGATTCACTGACCAACTACCCGCAGCAATGGACCCGTTAATCGGCATGCCATTATTTAACATATACGCACGGGATTGGAAAGTGGCAGGTTGGGATGCACCAATAAATCCCGAAGTTCCTGTCGGATAAAAAACACAAAATTGTTTGTTATGGTCAACCTCACTATCAGAACAAGTTGCGATATCACTGGCTACCCCGGCTGGATCTTCCGACTTCATCCTTCGACTGTTTGCTGCCGCACCATCCGTATCATCAGTAAAATACCAAACTTGCGGACCGCTCATATTTAAAGTACCACCATCAATTGTTATATTATTTGCCACATCTACATTGCCACCTGGCACATAAGCTGCACCGGACCCACTATCATTAATTATCAAGTCATTAAAATCGGCGCCCGCCACAGAATCTGCTTCACTATTATCAATAGCTTCTGTGCCGGCAGAAGCATTCAGTGTTGTCGTATTACTGCCAGGGTTATAAGTGCCTTCATTTTTCCAGGAACCGCTGACAGCAACAGCATTATTATTCATATTTACCGTCGCACCATCACCGATCCGGAAATCTCCTCCGCCCTGGGTTGTTACCAAACCGCCCGGAGTATAGATATCACCCGTCCAGATATATAAATTAAATCCCGGATCAAAACTGATATCCGCCCCTGAAACGATATATTTGATATCATCATCGCCATTATCTCCCGTCAATAAATCACTATTGGTTATCGTTCCCGTATCTGACCGTAAAATTACATAGTTACTATACAAATTCACGTTCACTTGTGACGTTTCATCAGTAATAAAAGCAGTTGTAGCCTCTTCTGATTCATCATCTAAAAACACCGTAACTATATCCCCAGAATTAACATTCACTGCTGATATAGACCAGGCTCCATCGGCGGTCGTTATCTCATCTGTATAAGCACCAGCCCCTTCAACCTTCAACTGAACTGTTTTGGCGGTAACACTACCGTCAATCGGCGTTTTACCGAAATCCTGGTAAGCATGACCTGAAATATTGATTGAACTGGCCGCGGTGCTTACGTTAGAATCAGCCAGATTTAGAATTAATATTGCTGAAAAAATCAGAATAAAGCCAAAAAACCGTATCGTCCATATCAGCTGTTTGAAATTAGTATATGGGCGTGTGTAGACACCCCGATCCGTTTGTGGCGTTACCTTGTGGTATTCCAAAGCAAGATTTTTGCAAAAAAGCGCTTTTATATAGATAAAAGTCTTTTTAATCGGGTTTTGGTTTTTTAGCAAGTCATCCATATTTACAAAAAAAGCACGCAATTAACGTACTTTATTAATGGTGGCATTTATATGGCATATTTGGCCAATATCAGCCAAAACAGCTGTATAACTGTTAGTATTCATATCCATATTTAAATGTTTTTTATTTTTGTTTCTTATTCTATTATACTCTAAATTTTATGTTTTGTCAATATTTTAAAATAAGAGTAAAATAATTAATAGGATAATCATAATTTTATACATATGGCAAAAATAGGCCTGTCACTAAGTGGTGGTGGTTTATTGGGATTAGCTCATATTGGAGTGCTCAAGGTTATCGATCGGCTAGGGATCCAAATCTCAGCAATCGCTGGTTGCAGTATGGGTAGTATAATCGGCACTGCTTATGCGGCTGGCAGAACACCGGAAGAAATGGAGCAATTCATCCTCTCACTAAGATTACACAGATTAGTGGACTTTTCTTTTTCCAAATTGGGAATCAAAAAAATGAGTAAATTTGAAAAAGCTCTTATTGATTTTGTCGGAGTCACAGACTTTAGTGACCTTCAGATTCCACTATATATCAACGCAACAAACATTACTGAAGGTAAAGAAAGAATTTTTTATTCCGGTAATATTATGAATGCAATCCACGCAAGTACTGCATATCCGGGAGTTTTCGCTCCATTAAAAATTAAAAATAACTACTATATTGACGGCGGCGTGATAAACAACCAGCCCTTTCCGATTTTACCAAAAAAAATCAAAAAATTTATTACAGTGAATATCACTCCGAAAAAAAACCTGCAGACGCACGAGAGATCTTCCATCCTAACAGTACTGGATATCAGTATTAGGATCATGCAGGAAGAAATCGCTGATCTGAGATTAAAAGAGTATAAACAGAAAAACTATACAATAATCAAACCTCATATTGACAATGCAAGAATAATTTCACCGGAAAAAACAATAAGATATATTATTAATTCCGGCGAACTTGCCGCCCAAAACCATATCCCGGAATTAAAGAGAAAGTTTAAAATAAAATAGAATAAAAAAACTCGTGAATCTGCCAAATCACGAGCTTTGTGTTTCTCGCAAGTCGTTCTATGCGAGCCTGATCGGAGCTATTCCTCCGCCAGCAGAATCAACGATCGAAAGAGTACAATCTTCTCGAAGGAATCGTGGCATACCGACGAATTGATCTGGATGGGGAACGATGACCATGGGGAAAGCCAGATCCCACGCATGGTTGGTGTCACGCGGAGTGAAGACGCGAATACTGCTTCCTTGAGCCTCCTCCCCGTTGCAGTCGGAACAGCGGACCAGGCAGAACAGCCGTCCATTAAAGCAAATCGACTCAATGACCTTCGTTACCCGCAGACACCCGGCATGGGTGTAACCCCTCAAATAGGGTAGACTGGCCGGGATGAGCACTTCATTACACTTCATCTGTTTCCTCCCTGAACGTGTTCCACGATTCTCACGATGTTTGGGAAATGGGGATTTTTCCAACTCTTCCGGTAAGGCACGCCCGACGCGATGAAAACCAGCGAAGGTAAAATATCATCATCCAGCATCGCTTCCGCGATTACTCCCTGACCATCGGCAATTACCAGTCCCATACCCGTGAGTTGCACATCGAGGTATGTGGTATGGTCATCGACCTCTATATCAATGACCGGGCGATCTGCATCTGGTGTTTCCACTAACCTGAAGATTGCTTCCAGGATAGCATTACCGATGTGTTCAATCGGCGGGATGAAATCATCATCATCCATTCACTACTCTCCTTTGGTTTGAATGAAAGAACAACGCTTAACTGATAACCCGCGAGTGGCTAGATTATTACAGCGAGGCCATTTTGTCAACCTGATACATTTTTATAACCAAAAGACTCCTCAATTGAGGAGTCTCTTCAAATTCTCTAGAAACTAGTAGTCCCGACGCGGTCGGTCGTTTCTTCGCTTTTGGTGGCAAGACCGGCAATAAAGCGGTCGATCTCCATCCGGCTCAAATGGAAGTTCGGTAATTTCTGCTCCGCATTCTGAGCAACTCCATTGGCCTTGGTAAGATTTACGTTGGTCAAAATCTCTTTGGTCGTCCATTATTATGTGACCTTATTGTATTCTATTTAAAAATCTTTTAAACAAAATACATTAACTAATTAGTAATAAAAGTTTATCATCGCGGTTTTCTATTGTCAATCGTTTATTTATTAAAAATAAAAAAATGCGCGAACTACATGAGCCCGCGCAAACCGTAGAACTTACGCCCTACTTCTTGATCGAAACTACGGTGACGGTGTCACCTTCAGTGGGAAATCCGTTCTTCGGATCCACCTCGATGAGGATGCTGACCGTTTGGCCGGCAATCACTGTTTCCTGATAGCCCTGATTGACCTCGATAGAGGCGGCGATCTGTTCGTGGCGGAATCCATCCGGACCATGGATAACGATCCAGTCACCCTGACACAAAACACCTTCTTCCAGGTCGACCGCGATCACACCGCTGGCATCATAGACATGGAAGATAGTCCCCTTGCCGCCGATGGTGGCCTGCACGCCGTTCACGAGAAATACGTCGGATTTGTTGGGAGGAAGCTCATCGCAGAATCCTTCCACCAGTACCGCGCACCGTTCGCCGGCGACGACAACCCTAACCGGCCGACGGTTGATCTGGAGCGAGTGCACGCTCTGGTAGTGTTCGAAACGCTCCCACCTCTCGAACAACAGTTCCGTGCTGTTATCCAACACCAATGCTCCGCTGCGCACCTCAAAGGCGACGCAACCCTTGGGTTGGAACCTGTTCGTTACCCGCGCTTTGAATCCACACATGACCTCGGCCATGACCGAACCTCCCTGCTCAGTTTCATTGTCTCAGGCTTAGGACGGGACTTCCTATCAAAAAAGAGCGATACTATCTGAAATATTAGTGTTAGTAAATTACATTATATTATAAAAAAATGCAACTAGACCAATATAAAATAGAAAAGACCGCTCTCGACAAGCGGTCCTTTTGTATCATTCTAAAAAAATAATTTAATTGACCACAACCTGATAAGCACCTGTAGTATTGATGGAATCTGTAAGTGTTCCATTACAACTCTCTTCAACATATTTGTAGATAAGATAGACCGCATCTTCACCTAAAGAATAGCCAGCAGAAACCCAGACGTCGTTGTTTTCAGGATAGATACTAGGTGAATAATCATTTCCATCATCATAAGGTTTGTAAAACACCCGGATGTTTATTGGCGCATCCATACTTGCTTCAGTAACAGTAATTTTTTTGAAGTGCGCATGTGATTGTTTCGCCCATGTGCCGGAATCAGGCGTAGTGCAATCAGTATCATAATCATATGTTGAGATAAAATCTCCGTCATTACCGGTATCGATTGTTCCTTCATACCGCTTGGTGCCCGTTACAGTCTTCCCATTAACTTCCAATGTGCCTGAAATTTCCGCGTTGTCATTAATAATAAAAGGCTTGTCATCGCTAGTGCCCGCGGTACTGCCACGATAAACTCTACCGTCAATCCGGACGTTATCGCCGAAGGCCACTGGCTGGTCAGAACCGTTTGCTCCAGTTGTATTGTTGATAATTGTACCATTGAAAGCGGTAACACCACCCGTGCCTTGATTACCGACTTTAAGCGAATCGACTTCAAAAGTACCCTGACCTTTGAATGTTGTCACGGCACTAAAAGCAACGCTTGCCACGACAAAGATGGCCAACACGGAGAAAACTCCGACGACCACGCTACGTGCTCGATTATTCATATGTTTCGACGTTAGTTTTTTAGTAGCCAACAAATAAATTGATGGCTGTTTTATTATCTCTAACAATATTATAATCATATCTCTGTCCAAGATATTGGTCAATATAAAAATATTTAGTGCTGAAATTACTGAGATTAATTTTTACTAGTATCTCGCTATTATCTATTTTCAAAATGAAACTGTTCTGTTAAAATATCAATGTAAATATTTTATGAACGAGAAAATGAATCTGAATGAATTAAGAAAAGAACTCCATATACATAGTGACCCCAAACAAGCCCAAAATCTTTTGAGGTTCTTTAAAACCGGAAAAGGGCAATATGGAGAAAATGATAAATTTTTGGGGATCAAAGTCCCTAATCAGAGAATTATCGCAAAAAAATTTAAACAAATTGATTTGAAGTCCGTTGAAAAACTATTACAATCCAAATGGCATGAGGAACGACTGACTGCGCTTCATATATTGAATCTGAAATATAACAGCGCTGGCAAAGCGGAGCAGAAAAACATCTTTGATTTGTATTTCAAAAATGTAAAACACATTAATAACTGGGACCTGGTAGATTCATCCGCGCCGTATTTTGTCGGGCATTATTTGTTTGATAGGAATCGGGGCATGTTATATAAACTGGTGAAATCCGGCAATCTGTGGGAACGGCGGATTTCTATAATGGCGACTTACTATTTCATAAGACAAGGGCAGTTTGAAGAAACGCTGAAACTTGCTAGAATACTGTTAGAGGACGAACACGACTTAATCCAGAAAGCGGTGGGTTGGATGCTCCGGGAGATTGGCAATAGAAATATGCCTGCGGAAGAACAATTCCTGAAGAAAAACTACCACAGAATGCCCCGTACTATGCTGCGCTATGCAATAGAGAAATTCCCAGATAAAAAAAGAAAAGGATACTTATATGGAAATCAATAAAAACGAATACAAAGCGCCGTTAAATTCTATGCTGTCTATTGTACTGCCTTCAGTCTCTTTTGGTTTGATGATTTTCACCATCGGGCTTGGTATCCAACTGACGATATTTACGGCAACCGTTCTGTTTATTATTATGCCACTAGGCAGTATTGTACTGGCGTTTTTCACCGCTAAAAAGTGGAATGTCAGCCTAGGTAAAACCGAAGAAATATTTTTGCGCCTTGGATCGATTATTGCAGTGATAACCATTTTCAGTTTCTTTTGGATAAATTCTTTATAAAGTAAAATCTTCTCCCGTAAATTAGACGCCATTACATGGTGTTTTTTTATACATGATTAGAATGTCCTCAATAGTATTAACCCCATTAGTAGGTGAGGATACGTATCCTCACCTACTAATGGACTTGACAAGATGCAGTTTTAGTGATAGAATGCTCAGTTGCTTCAAATGGATAGAACCAAGAGAAGCGACGGCACGTTCACTAGCTGAACGCGCACCCCAAGTGCCGGACAGAACTTGCAGGGAATTCTCCATTGCAGGATGGCTGTCAGACACGCTTCGTCTTCATAGGACATAAGGGCCTATGGGGAAGGAGTTTATCATGAGTAGCGAAAAGCGCTCGGCATGCTGGATCAGTTCCTTCACCGTCGTCGGCATCGTAATGCTGGCCGCCAGCATACACATGATGATCGACGCCGAGATCGAGATCTCGCTTACGAACATCGTGCTGGCTCTGATTCCGTGCCTGGTCTACTATTCGTGGTTCTGCCTCGACCTGTGGCAGCACAACGGACGCCAGCGGTATATCTACCGTTGGATCGACCCCGACACCGGTAAGGAAGTTAAAGGCATCTTTCCGGACTCGGACACAATCTTCATCCGACAGAAGGTGTCGGGTTGGGGTGGATGTTCGGATCTGATCGTTCTCAATGGTTGCGAATTTCCGAAAGCGGCAAATTGGTCGCTTGACCAGTCGTCGACGATCCACAGCATCGTGCTCATCGACGAGTCTGGCATGAAGACTGCCGTCGCTTCGCTTGAGACGGCCATCTGGCTCGTCAGCAACCGTCGCAGCGTCATTGACGCTGTGGAAAGTGGACGGGGCGACGAAGCCCGTGCTGAACAGTTTGGCACCGAGCGCGACCAGCTGATCGGCGCGTTCCTGTGCCTGTACCAGCAGGTCACTGACAATCGCGAGACCTTCGGCAATTCGTCGTATGGAGTGCTCGTTTGGCACTTCACCGATGAAGTTCTCAGCCAGACGCTTGGGCAGGATTTTGACCTGACCCAGCAAGTATTCAAGGACAAGACTGGCGTTTGGCAGCAACTGGCTGACCAGTGTATCACCCGCTTCGGTCGGCGATAACCCCTTGGAGGTTAATCATGTCTCGGACAAAAAGCCGTGTTGCCATCATCCTGTTGGTGGTTGCAAACCTGGCACTAGTTGCCCTGTGTCTCCCTGTTCTGGGGGTGCACTACGGCCCAGTCGAGTACTCGGAACCCTTCGAGCTCGAAGGAGTCGTGAAGTCCTGTTCCGTACTGCTTCTCGACGTCGAGACCGAACAGGGCGCTCTCGTGATTCCGCGGCTCGGTATCAAGGAATTCGCGGCCGGAACGAATGTGACGATTCGGCTCCGCGAATGCGTGAAGCTGAAAACCAAGGATGGTATTACCGTCCGTAAGCTCGACAGCTTCCAGTGCCTCGGCGTTAGAGCCAAGTAGCACATTCACCCCGTCAACTATAAGTCTAGGAGGTGAAACAATGGAGTGTCTCTTCTGCGGACACAAGGGTGAAAGCCATGACCAATATTGCCCCAACGGGCATAAGGTCAGGGAGCAGATCTTCTGGAGAGGCTATGATGAAGGACGTACCGGGAACGTCGAGCATCCCACCTCCCAAGACCCAATATTCGTGATGGGGTTCTACAAGGGGGTCTGCAACCTCGAAGAAGCCGTGAACGGCTACGACCCCCGCTTCGACTAGCAATACGTCGCACCTTTTTCTACTGCGCCTCCGCGAGTATTTCATCGGCAATTCTGCACGATGACTTACTCCGGAGGCCTATTTTTTTATACATAATCCTGCGATTTTAATTTTTATACCGGTATTTAATTATGTCTTGACACTTATCCCTTTTAAGGATAAAGTACCCAGCTCGTAAATAGAGACTTTAAAATAAACGAAAATAGGGTATAATAAAGTAATAAATTAAGTCGAACCATGATTACAGAAGATTCATTACCATTTTCACTCAAACAACTGATAATGGCTTTCCAGCGGAAGCCGGCGGTTGAAGATATACCACATGGAGTAGCCAGGATTCAGGTTAACAATACCATCAGCCGTGTGGCTTTTTTTTATGAAAAATTCCGTAATGCTATTGATTATAAAGAAGAAAACCTACTGAGAAAAAATGCCATTAGCCGTATGTTGAAACGCCGATTGGTACCAGGAGCAGATATCAATAAAGTCGCAAAACACCTGGTTTACGAACTGATCCGTGGCAGATATTTAAGGAATAAATCCGTTCCGGAGACTAAAATTCACGAAATAGCTCATACTATTAACAATTATGTACTACTGCTCCATGAAGTGATTCGTGACTATACCGGACAGGATTATTATGACTTTCGTAAATGGATTTTGGATATCGCAGCTGTTGAGATTGAAACCCAGCTGGTCAGTCCGCATCGGGACGCGGCCATTGTTGATTTTTCCTTCCGAACAATTACAGAAAACATGGAATGGGAGGACAATAAAATATCCCAGAAGGACAAAAACACAATCCTTTATCTGGCCATCCACCGCGCATTGATTAAATCCGACCAGCCGATTCTGGTTCATCATCTGTGGAAGTTTGAATTCGGCGAATGGAAAAATGTGGATATGGAAACCATCCGCAGAGCGGGTAGAGAAATCGGCAACTTCAGAAAAGAAACAAACCGCATCTTAAATCACCCTTTAAACGGATACCTATTTAATAAAATTAAAAAAACATCTGTTCTGTTCCAGGTATTAAGAGATGTAATAGAAAATAATCCCCAAACTGCTACTTCAATAATTCTGGATCCGGGACAATTAGACGCACAAATCCGAACAGTAACCACGGAACGTTACAAAAAGGCACACATTAAATTAGAGCGGAGCGTAAAAAGAAGTTTTGTCTATTTATTATTTACTAAAACCGCGCTTGCTTTAATGGTTGAGCTTCCCTATGATCGATTCTTTGTTGATGAAGTTAACTACACACCACTACTGGTGAATATCATATTCCATCCATTTTTTCTATTCTTCCTTGCCATAACAATTAACACTCCTAGTAATGATAATACCGAGCGGATTATCCGTGGTATCCATGGCATACTATCGCTGAATACCGACAGTAAACCGAAGTGGCGAATCCGTCCCGCAAAACGGAGAAGAGTTACTATGCTTGTTTTCCAAATTATCTATGGAATTGCTTTTACACTCTCCTTCGGAATTCTAATCGCCTTTCTTACCTTAATTAATTTTAACTGGGTCAGTATTTTATTCTTCATTTTCTTTTTGACTATCGTTAGTTTCCTGGGGATTAAACTGCGTCAGGACAATAAAGAACTGCGGATGCAAAATCAAAAAGAAGGATTCTTCAGTATTCTAGTAGACTTTTTTACCATCCCGATCGTCAGAGTGGGACATTGGCTCTCCCTGAAAGCCCCGAAGGTAAATGTATTTGTATTTATCCTTGATGTAATCATCGAAGCGCCATTTAAATCAATCGTGCATGTCTCGGAGCAGTGGATTGATTATATTCGGGAGAAAAAAGACGATTTATATTAATATTAATTTTTCTTATAATTAACAAAAGAACATGACAGCAAAAACTGCATTAAAAACCGTACTCATTATATCCATCGCCGGACTATTATTCTCCGGATATCTTTCCTATATGGAAATATTTCGGGGAGGATGCACGGATGCCATCGTAAAATGCTCGGTTGGTGATAAACCGGTAGTTGATCTGGGCACCTTGCCGGCCTGCGTTTATGGTTTAATTATGTATATGATTATCTTCGTAGTTACCCTACTGGGCCTCAAAGGCAAAAAGGTAGCTGTTGAAAAAACTGAAACAAAACCCGAAACACCGACGCAAGCGGAATAATAATTTTTAAACAAAAAAGTGTATCAATTCGATACGCTTTTTTGTTTAGTATTGCAAAACCAAATCAGCAAAATCGCACACTAAGACTTAGTTTGCAATTAACCTCGCGAGTGCTATGATTTATGTAATATCTAGAAAGTAATCTTCCCAGGATATATCAATAAATAATCGATAAAGGCTATAATGCTGTTAGAAAAGATAAAAAACCCGAATAACTTGAAAAAGTTTTCTGTTTCAGAATTGGACGAAATAGCAAAAGAATTGAGAGAAACTATCATCAGTACTGTAGCCGTTAACGGCGGACACCTTGCTTCAAACCTAGGCGTAGTTGAACTTACGCTGGCTCTTCATTATGTATTTGATTCACCGCTGGATAAAATCATCTGGGATGTCGGTCATCAATCTTATGTTCATAAACTGCTGACCGGACGATATGACGAATTTCCTACTTTAAGAATGCACCGGGGGATTTCCGGTTTTCCAAAAATTACTGAAAATGAGCATGACGCGTTTGGTACCGGACACAGCTCAACTTCAATTTCGGCTGCCTTAGGGATATTGGAAGGCAGAGATCAGAACAAAGAACGTTTTAAGGTAATCGCCGTAATCGGTGACGGTGCACTGACCGCTGGACTTGCCTTCGAGGGTTTGAATCATGCGGGACAATCAAAAAAAGATCTGATCGTCATACTGAATGACAACGAAATGTCGATCTCTCCGAATGTTGGCGCTCTTTCCGCGTATTTGAGAAGGATTATGATGAGTAACGGTTATAATAAATTCCGGAAAGAAACCCGCGACCTACTGAAAAGAATTCCGCACATCGGTGAACCGGTGTTGAAGATTGCGCAGAAAGCGGAAGATACAGTGAAGGGGGCATCTATTCCCGGTGTCCTGTTTGAAGAATTGGGGTTTGAATACATCGGCCCTTTAGACGGGCATAAAGTAGGCGACTTAATATCTGTCATCAGATCCTACAAAGACGTCAAAGGTCCTGTCCTGATTCATGTAATAACAAAAAAAGGTAAAGGATACGATGCGGCGGAAAAAAATCCGGAGATTTTTCACAGCGCCGGGCCGTTTGACATCAAATCCGGTAAAATGCACGCTTCTTCTGGGCAGTCGTATAGTAATATTTTCGGCAACTATCTGGCTGAACTGGCAGAAAAAGATAAACGGATCGTGGCCATTACCGCCGCCATGACTGACGGCACGGGGCTGACTGAATTCGCCAAAAGATTTCCGGACCGGATATACGATGTCGGTATCGCAGAACCGCATGCCGCCACATTTGCCGCCGGACTGGCCACGCAGGGGCTTAAACCGGTTGTAGCAATTTATTCTACTTTCCTGCAAAGAGCATACGACGAAATTATTCATGATATCTGTCTACAAAATTTGCCGGTTGTCTTTGCTATCGACCGGGCTGGAATTGTCGGCAATGACGGCCCGACGCATAACGGCAGTTTTGATTTTTCCTTTCTCAGGCATATCCCCAATCTGGTTTTAATGGCGCCAAAAGACGGCCATGAACTGAAACAGATGCTTAGGACAGCCTTGTCTTTAAACAAGCCTGTAGCCATCAGATACCCAAGGGGAAGTGAAGCAGAAAATAAAAAAGATACATTATTAGATATTATACCTGTCGGTAAATCTGAAGTTTTGCGAGAAGGCAAAGATCTGTTATTAATCGCCATCGGGAGCACGGTTGAAACCGCAATTTCCGCAGCAGGGAAGCTTTCAGAAAAAGGGATTGATACTTGTGTGATCAATGCCCGATTCGTTAAGCCGCTCGATACTGAAATGATTAATAGCAAATCAGAACAGATAAAAAAAGTAATCGTCATTGAAGAAAATTCCGTAATGGGCGGGTTCGGCAGCGCTATCCTGGAACAATTTGCGGATAATAATATTACGGATATAAAAATAAAACTGATCGGCATCCCGGACAGTTTCATCGAACAGGGCACGCAAAGCATTCTTAGGCAAAAATTAGGACTGGATGTTGAAGGAATAGTAAAAGAATCATTGTTACTAATAGAAAAAAACCACAAATAGGCTCTTGTGATTTTTATCATTCCGTTTAACTAAACGGACTTTTGTTTAAATTATTTCCACTTTCTGACCAACTCAACAGCAAGCGCGACCCCGACGCCGGTTGCTCCTTTGCCCAGATAAGGTTTTTCTTCTGTACTCCAGGCAGTACCAGCGATATCAAGATGAGCCCATTTGTAATCTGAAATAAATTCCTGGAGAAAAGCGGCGGCAGTGATTGCGCCACCTCCATAACCGGTTCCGGTATTTCGAACATCTGCGATATCACTCTTTATCTGCTTTGAATACTCTTCCCATAATGGCAACTCCCATACTCTATCTCCGGATACCTCACCTGCCTGTTTTACTTTTTGCATTAATTTAATATCATTACCCATCATTCCTGAAACATGCGTCCCTAATGCGTAAACACATGCCCCGGTTAAAGTTGCAAAATCTATAACCACTTTTGGTTTATAACTTTTTGCATAATGTAAGGCGTCAGCTAAAATCAATCTGCCTTCGGCATCCGTATTAATTACTTCAATAGTTTTCCCGGCTGCCGAACCGATTATGTCACCCGGTTTATAAGCCTGGCTCGAAGGAAGATTCTCCGTTGCCGGTATTAATGCTACGCAATTAATTACTATCTTAAGATTCGCAATAGCTTCGATAGCGCTGATTACTGCCGCACCACCAGCCATGTCAAATTTCATTTCCTCCATCTTTTCTCCGGGTTTGATCGAAATTCCACCACTGTCAAAAGTAATTCCTTTACCAACGAGTACCATCCACTCCTTGGAATCGGGCTTTCCTTTGTATTCTAAAATAATAAATTTCGGCGGATGTTGCGTCCCTTGCGAAACCGCCAAGATCGCTTCCATCTTTTTTTGTTTCATTTCTTCCTTACCCAGTATTCTGCACCGTACTTTTGGAATCTTCGCGACTTCGTGCGCCATTTCCACTAAATAGCTGGGGTTCGCTTTATTTGAAGGATGATTACCATAATCTCTGGCGCGATTAACCGCTGAAGCAATAATCTCACCATCTTTTAACCCCTTCACAAACAACTTGTCGGGGTAATTTGTATAGAAATCAAGTTCAGTAACCCGGTGCGGTAGATCTTTCTTAACAGTCTTATACTCAGAGAATTGGTATTCCGCCGTCATCGCACCGATCACAAGCGATTCGGCAATTTTATCTGCCGACAGTTTCAATCCTGTTATCTTCGGCAGAAACACGGCAACTTTACTGACCGTACTTTTCGCCAGAGTTCTGATCGCGATACCCATACCTCTTTTTAGTACCGTCGGTGATAAATCTTTTTTCTTTCCCAGACCGACAAGCAGTACGCGGGTAAACCCAAGCTTTGAGCCAGTATTCACCTCAACCGTCTCTCCTTTTTTCGCTTCAAATTTTTCTTCCCTTACAACCGTCTGCAAAATGTCTTCCAGCTCCCGGTCAATATGTAACACCTCCTGAGAAAGCAGTTTCTCTTCAAACAAAAAAAGTACCAGCGCCTGCGCTTTTATTTCGAGTAATGATCGGTTATATTTGGCAATTTTCATAGTACATGTAGTATATGGCAATAATATTACTTGTCAATCTTTTAAAAAAGGTGCCGTTTGGCACCCTTTTTTTATTCATTACTTTATTTATTCCATTGAGGCCCGGATTTTATCCACTATATCATTTAAATGATATTCGCTCTTCGGCAGATAATCTTTCGCACCCAAAGAGATACCCCTGCTGATATTACTCTTTTCTGACAGATTAGAAATAATCACCGCCGGAATGTCTTTTGTTTTCGGATCGCTTTTAACTGTCTTTAAAATCTCAAATCCATCCGTATCCGGCAGAATAATATCTAAAATCAGTAAATCAAATTTTTTTTGTTTGATTGCCTTTAATCCTTCCTTGCCGGTAGAATACGCCTCCACTTCAAAGCCTTCCATAGTCAGTTTTGACTGTAGTGCATACAAAAGAGCAACTTCATCTTCAATTATTAGTATTCTTTTCTTGTTTTCCATATATTTTGACTAAATTATTACGCTGTGTTAATTATATGTTTTATTTATAGAAATGTTAAGCTTCTGCAATTAAGCCGTTGGAAGCGTGAAATAGAAAGTACTTCCTTCTTCCTCAACCGATTCGACATTAATAATGCCATCATTGCCTTTGATAATCACTTTGGCAATTGCAAGACCCAGTCCGGTACCGATCGGTATTCCAGTTTTGAGCTGTCCTTGCGTATTGATAACTTGTGAAAAACTTAAAAATAAACTGCTAATTTTTTGTTTGGCAATCCCGATCCCGTTGTCCGTGACTGCTATTAATACGGAGTTTCTGATATCTAAAATTTGCGGTGACATAGCTGTAATAAACCATTTGATGCCAGATCGTTCAGCAATTTCTTCGATGTGTTTTCCTTTATTAACATATACAGCCTGCAGAGTTATTTCTCCGTTGGCCGGAGTAAATTTTATTGCGTTCACTAATAAATTGGCAATTACCCGATTAATCGAATACTCATCAAAAGGAACAGAAGGAAGATTCTCCGCGATTTGCATATTCAATTTTATTCCTTTCCCAGCTGCCAGAACTTTATAGTTTTCTTTTTGAATTTTAATATTCGTCTGGATATCCCCTATCTGCTTATGAATAATAAACTTTCCCCGGTCAAAACGTGCCACATCCAATAAGTTAGTAATCAGATTCAGCATATTTGTGATACTGTGATCGATTGACTGATGTGCCTTCACCATTTCCTTCCCAGGTGTCTGTTCCTGCTCGTTTAAAAGTTCAATTATCATCCGGACGGCTTCCAGCGGAGACCGCATATCATGTACTAACATGGTTGTAAAATCATCCTGCATTTTTTTTGCTTCTCGTGATTCTTGCAGTGCTTTTTCCAATTCCTGATTATTTTGTTTTAATTTTTTCTTCGCCTGCATTATTTTGGTCATCCCCTGATTAACAAGGAAAGAGATGATAACCATTACAAATGAAACAAAGGCAATCCAAATTATCACAACTTCCGGAGGAAAATAGAAACTGGCTAAATAGTACGTCCCGGAAATACTAAACAGGGAAATAATTCCGGTAAAAACAAATAAAAAATTCGGGCACTCCCAAAGCGAGAGTCCTTCTTCCCGGCACTGTTTGACAAACCGTACTGATTTAAAAAAATTTGACTTTTTTTTGTCTTCCATTAATTTGGCGATGAGAAAACGCTATTTGACTTAATCTTACTCTCTTTTATATTGTACTGTCAAAACAAAAACACGCCGTTACAGGACATGTTTATTGATCATACATACTGATTTTCTTTATTCAAATTCTTTCAATTTTTCATCCAGTTCCGCTATTGATTCATCAATTGTTTCACCAAGAGTTTTGTCCCCGCCCTTAACGTAAGCATAGACAAATGATCCGATTTTCTGAAAAAATATGTCTAAAGCATTTATATCTTTCTCTGCGTCAAGTCGAACAGACTCCAAAACAGTCTCAATCTTATATTCTTCCGGAAAATTCACTTTACTTAGTCCCCGCAACGCAGTCTGCCACATTTTCTTTTTAGACTCTGCTGCATTTGAATTTTCAACAAGTATCTGTATTTTTTTAATTATCTCATCCATAAAAATATTTTATCTTTAACTACAGCTTCTCGTCTCTGTGAAATAAATTAGCTACCCGCACGATTATGCTGGAGGGAATCCGTTACCGTCATCACTAACGCAGCGAAAATTGTGCCGGCACTGCCGGATTCCGCGACACCCATCCATCCTTTCGATATTCCTAATGCGGTAATGACTCCTCCCGCAACTAGCCCTGCTGTTGCCGGGCCATATTTTTCACCATAATTTTTTAATAACTGTGCTACTCTTTCACTTAAAATCTTCAATTTTGCCAAAGTGTCATCTGACAATTCCATTTGTCCTTCACTCATCTGTTGCATCCTACTCATTTCTTCCGGACTTAATTCGGCAATAATCTCATCTACCAATTGAACTTCCTCATCAAGTTCATCTGATAATTGTTCGACAACTTTATCATCAACACCTCCTTGATTAAGATCTGGTATTTCTTTGGACATACAAATTAATTTATTAATAATCTTGTTTAAGACTAGCATAAATTTACCTTTTTGTAAATGTTTTCTGATTGAAATATAATTGACAAATGACTTTTTATATGCTACAATGAAATTGAAAATAAAAACAAAAATAATTCAATGCAAAAAAACAACATCTTAATTCAAGAGAAAATCTTGTTACAAGGAACTATTGAAATTGAGAAGTGGTCAATAAAAGTTTCTTGGTATGATAACATACTGAAGGCACTCTCTTCTTCGTTGCGAGTGTTTTTTTAATTAGTAAACCAACAAATCTATGAAACTGACTGATTTATTGTTAATTGCTGTTAATAAAAGAGCTTCCGATCTGCATATCGCGGTCGGGAAACCGCCTATTCTGCGAATTGACGGAGCGCTTGCTCCGATCGAAGATCAAGAACCGATTACTCCGGAAAATGCACAGAACATAGTTTTTGATATTCTGTCCGATATACAGAAAGAGCGTCTGATAAAAGATCGGGAGATTGATGTGTCATATGAAATTCCGGACATATCCCGTTTTCGTGTAAACATTCACTGGGAAAAAGGCAATATCGGATTGGTCGCCAGAGTCGTGACTTCACTCACCCCCACCATGGAAGAACTTGAGATGCCAAAAGTTGTTTATGATTTACTTGATCAAAAACAGGGCTTGATTCTTGTAACCGGACCTACAGGCTGCGGAAAATCAACTTCACTGGCTGCGATGATCAATTATATTAATACTACCAGAGCAGCAAACATTATTACCTTGGAAGATCCGATCGAATTTATCTATAAACCTAAAAAAAGTATTATTAAACAAAGGCAGCTTGGTTCGGATATGCTTTCCTTTGCTGATGCATTGAAGCACGTGCTACGGCAAGACCCGAATGTAATTCTGGTCGGTGAGATGCGCGACCTGGACACCATTGCTGCCACCATCACACTCGCAGAAACAGGGCATTTAGTGCTGGCAACTTTGCACACCTATAGCGCCGCTCAAACAGTTGACCGTATCATCGACGTATTTCCTCCATACCAACAGTCCCAAGTCAGACTGCAGCTTTCCATGTTTCTAAAAGGTGTTATTTCTCAACAACTTGTTCCAAAAGCAAGCAAGGGTCGCGTTGCATCCAGAGAAATCCTAATTAATACCCCTGCGATCAGTAATCTGATCAGAGAAAATAAGATTGCTCAGATCAAGACCGTCATTCAGACCGGAGTTGCCAATGGAATGAAAACAATGGATCAAGATTTGAAGCGACTATATAAAGAGGGTCTGATCACGGATGAGATTGCCAAATCCTACATGACAAATCCGGAAACATTAAAATAGAATTCAAAAACAATAAAAAAGGGCTTTAAATAGCCCTTTTTGCTTGATTAATAACGCTTGATCAAACAAAACTTTTGTGATACGCTCATTGTGATTTGCGCCCGTAGCTTCCGCCCAAGGCGGACCAGTCTCGGGCTGGCAATTGGTAAAATATAAGTAGTCTATTTTTCATGCCCCCGTAGCTCAATTGGATAGAGTGCTTGGCTTCGGACCAAGAGGTTGTAGGTTCAAATCCTACCGAGGGCACCATATTAGTCTATTAATAAAACAAATAATAATCCGATTACGATGGTTTCAATTAAATCCCCACTTCGAAAAATATTACATCCCATCCGAAAAAATGCCATAACCATCGGTAACAGACTCCGCTACGGTCAGGGAGCAACATACCGGCCGGATAAATATTGGAACGATCGATTAACTCAATATGGATTTGATAAACGAGGTGTCGGAAACATTGCGCAGTCTGTTGAAGAGAATAACCAGGTATATACTGAAGCTCGCAATACTTTTCTGGCTGTATGCCAAGAATCATCAGTTGATTTCAATCAAACACGCTGGTTAGACATTGGTTGTGGCACCGGTTTCTATGCATCAGCGCTACAATCTGCAGGAGTTAAAGATTATACCGGTGTTGATATTACAGATACTTTAATGCCTGAATTGCGCCGGCAATATTCAGATTATCATTTTGAAAAACTGGACGTTTCAACTCAGGAGATCAAAGGTAGGTATGACGCAATAATTATGATTGATGTTACTCAACACATTGTAGATCCGGAAAAATTTTCTTATGCCATGCAAAATATTCATCAACATCTGAATAATGGGGGAATTTTCGTTGTAACCTCTTGGCTGGACGCTTCAGCACGCGACAGTTTTTACGAAAAATCCCGCTCTCAAGAAGCATATCAAAGAGAGTTCCCAAACGAAGTATTCAGCCAATCACGGCCATTTCGTGACAAACACATTTTTACAATTCATAAATCAATATAGGAACAAGAGAATCACAAAGGCAATGCCGGAATTATATCTATCTGCCTGCAAGGCAAAAGTGAATTAAATATGCTACAATAGTATATCATGGGAGCATAGCTCAGTTGGTAGAGCAGTTGCCTCTTAAGCAAACGGTCGGGGGTTCAAATCCCTCTGCTCCCACCAGTAGTATATTCCATAATTCTGAAATTTTTCTTACAAAATATTTTATCTGAGTACACGCTTAACACCACCATCCGCTTTTAATACCTTGGTCTAAATTATATCTGATTCTATACATTGAATCTGAAGTGAAATGAAAAAGAACTACAGGGCTATTATTGTTTTGATAATAATTGTCTTGTTCGGTTCATTTTTCAGATTTTTTCATATAGATTACCAACTGCCGGGACTGTATCTCCCCGATGAAGAATTCTTTGTGGATCCTGCACTGCGAATTGCTAACGGCAATCTGAACCCCGGATGGTATGGTGCCCCCGGCCAGACGATAATCTACGCAATGGGAATCGGATTCCGCATAATCAGTTTTATTCTAAATACCATACGCGGTACAGACCTTCCTGCAGTAGTAAATTATCAGGAAAATTTTAATCTTTTCTATGCCTGTGCCAGATCACTTTTTGCCGTCCTCGGATCATTAAGCATTGTTGCGGTATATTTTTTAGTAAAATTCTGGAATAAAAGAACAGCATTGATCAGCGCATTTCTTGTTGCATCTTCTTTCTATCTGATTGATCACTCTCATATCATCCGACCGGATATACCCCAGACTTTTTTTCTTTTACTTTTGTTGGTATTTTTATTTAAGATTATTGACCATCCCCAAAAAACGATTTGGTACATTTTGTCCGGTGTTTCTTTTGCAGCCGCCATTACCACAAAATATCCCGCTCTTTTTTTCCTACCCGTTATAATAGCGTGTATCGTCTGGTTAATTATAAAAAAAGATTTTATCTTTAAAAAATGGTTTTCATTCGGGATTACCACGGTTCTGACATTATTCTTAACCGGACCTTTTCTGTTTATTTCATTTAAAAATGCGCTGAAGCAAGTAGGACTGGAAAATGCCACATCACATGGTATTCAAGGCGGTCTAGGATTTGGAGGAAATCTCTGGTGGTATCTGTTTAATACACTGAATTGGGAAATGGGAACGTTTCTTTATCTACTTGCCATTATTACTGTATTCGTACTTTTCTATCGAATATACCGAAAAAGGCTGGATGATCGGACGATAAAAATGCTGATGATTGCCATGACTGCAATTATTTACATTCTGGCACTTTCTTTTTTGAATCTCCACTGGGAAAGATGGTTGATACCGGCTTTGACACTGCTTTTCATTCCCAGCGCCGTAGCAATCGATTATCTATTTAATACACTGAAAAGCAAGCTCTTACTGTCCGTGATCATAATTATTCTTCTCATCGGACCCGGATTGCGCCTAACAAGAACCGTATATGGTTATTCACATGCTTATACGATAGAACAGGCAAAAACATGGATGCAGGAAAATATACCGACACAAAGCACAATAATTAGGGAACCGTATACACCAGAACTGTCAAAAAACGACTACCGGATAATTAATGTGCCGAATTTGGGGTGGGATAATATCGTTGCGGACTACTCTGAAAACAAACCGTTTTATTTTGCCATTTCTGAATCAGTTTACGGTGTGATACTGAAAAGAGCAGAAATAAAAGGGGAGGATAAATCCCAAAGCGCGATTGAGAACTATAATAATCTCATTTCCAACAGTAAATTATTATTTGAGATTAACCCCAATAATAGTTATTCAACAGAAGAGCTGATTAATAGAAACGATATTTCCATTATCAATAATTTTACATCTCAATTATACATGGGGCCTTATATCAGGATATACGAATTCAACCCTAGTAACTAAGGCCGGGTTATTTTATATAATTCAAACTTTCTACCGATTAGTCTTTAATCAAATTTATACCGATATACATTGGTATCTTTTTTTACAAAACCCAGATTCTGATACAGACGGTTTGCCGCTTCTCGATCGGGTTTTGAAGTAAGATCAATTACTTGGACATTCATTGTTTTTGCTTTTTCAATAGCCGACAGAATTAAAGCACTGCCAATTCCCTTCCCCCTTGCTGTTTCATCCACTACTACATCTTCAATTCGACCGCGCATACCTACAGGAATCCGAAAAAATATTAAAGTCAGGCTTCCCAAAATCTTTTCACCTTCTTCGGCGACAAATAATATTGCGCCAGGATTAGTTACTATCTCTTCCAGATCCTGTCTGCTAGGAGCGGAGGCAGATGAAGACAGCTGGGTTATCAGTTTTTGAAATGCTTCAATCAGTGCCGGGGTTACTTGTGATATTTCTTTTATTATCATAGTCATAAACGTTAACCTATATACTATTACAGTAGGTTCAATGTTCCATGTTGTCAAGAATGGGTATGTTTCATTTTTGCATAAAATGAATTACACTGTAAACATGGAACTGAAAAAAATAATTGTCGCCTCAAATGAACAGAACCAGCGTTTGGATGTGTTTTTGGTTGTTCAATTCCCGGAATATTCCCGTTCATTTCTAAAAACTCAAATTCAAAATGGAAATATAACCCTAAACAGTAAAAAGGTTAATGCTGGTATAAAAATCAAATCAGGCGATGACATACAATTAAATCTGCCTACACTTGAAAATATTTCAATCAAACCGGAAAAAAATATTCCAATAAATATTATTTATGAAGATAATGACTTTATAACTATTAATAAGCAGTCAGGAATTGTCGTACATCCTTCTGAAAGTACTCCGGCACATACTTTAGTCAACGGACTGATCGCATATTACCCCGATATTATTTCTGTCGGTGATGATCCGAAAAGACCGGGGATTGTCCACCGGCTGGATAAGGATGTTTCTGGGATAATGGTCATCGCTAAAAATCAAAGAGCGTTCGATCATCTAAAAATACAATTCAAGGAAAGATCGGTCAAAAAAAAGTACATCGCGCTTGTTTATGGAAGAATTATTCCTGATAACGGGACAATCAATACGCCGATTGGAAGGTCAAAAAGCCAGCCAAACCGCATGTCAGTCAAAAGAATCGGTGATGGTAAGGAAGCGGAAACACATTATAAAACTACTAAAAATTTCAAAGATTATACTTTACTTGAAATAGAAATTAAAACCGGCCGTACTCACCAGATTCGTGTACATCTTCTTTCCAAAGGCAATCCGATTGTTGGCGACAGTACATATTATTTGAAAAGAATGGCCAAAAAAACGGGAATGAATCGTATTTTCCTGCATGCGTATCACATTCAATTTGCTGACCTAAACGGTAATTTATTGAAGTTTAATGCAAATATTCCAGAGGAATTGGATCAGTTTCTTAAACAGTTGACTTAATAGGGAATAATGTTATACTGCTATTCGTTACATATATTAATTATTCAGAATTTTCGCTATGACAAAAGAAGAATCAAAAGATGGTAATGAGAAAAAATCAGAGAAAAGAGAAGTCCCTCATATAGACTCCGGTAATGTTGTTCGGGTACACCAGAGAATTACCCAGGGCGATAAAACTCGTACTCAAATTTTTGAAGGGGTTGTGATTGCCAAACAAGGGAAAACAAAATCTGACAAAACAATAACGGTCAGAAAAGTCTCAGACGGCGGTTATGGTGTTGAGAGAATTTTCCCGCTAGAATCCCCGAATGTTCTTAAAATCGAAGTCATAAAAAAACCGAGAACACGCCGTTCCAAGCTCTATTTTTTAAGAACAGCGCCACGCAAACTAAAAGAACTAAAAGAAAAATAAGCTCGGGTGGTGGAATTGGTATACACACTAGGTTGAGGGCCTAGGCACTTATCGTGCGTGCGGGTTCAACTCCCGCTCCGAGCACCACCATTCACGGGTTCGTAGCTCAGCTGGTTAGAGCGCTTCGTTTACACCGAAGAGGTCAGAGGTTCGAATCCTCTCGAACCCACCATTAACAAAACACTATGGGAAAATTCTTTATCGGGATTATAGGCATTGCGGTAGGGTCATTAATGGTTATAAAATCAGTGTGGTTTTTAAGGTTTTTTGGGAGGATTGAATGGGCGGAAGCACATTTGGGCTTAGATGGAGGCACGAATCTCTTCTACAAGCTACTCGGGATATTATGCATAATAGTGAGTTTTCTGCTTATGTCCGGTATCTTGGGTAATATCTTTAAATCTATCTTTTCGATGACAGCAATATAAAGCACAATCGGGGGCCCGTAGTTCAGCTGGTTAGAATGCCTCGTTTGCAACGAGGAGGTCAGCGGTTCGAATCCGCTCGGGTCCACCAGGGCATTTTATCGAAAATGCACTGATGCGACACACTATTCCACATCTGCTAATCATCAAATAAAACGCCTATGTAAAATGGTGTTTTTTGATAAGGAAGATCAAATTAAATAATATTTTCTTTATTTTGAATACTATTAAAATATTAATAAATATTTCTTAATAAAATATGAAAATAGTTATTAACAAATAGTATTTACATAACTATTGCGCATTTTTTTAATATAGTTTACAATTATTATGTGAGTTTATTCTTTTTGATTTTATATTTTCCATGAGAGGAGGTGATATAATGGCAAAAAAGAAAGTTGCAAAGAAAAAAGTTGCTAAAAAGAAAGTAGCAAAGAGAAAGCCAGCTAAGAAAAAGGTGGCAAAGAAAAAAGTTGCAAAGAAAAAGAAGAAATAAATTTTCTTTGATGAACGAAAAAAGTTCCCTGGTTTACAGGGAACTTTTTATTATGGAAATATCTATTTATCTATTCTTATTTTCTGCATAGTCTCCCCTCCTTGGACAACTATTTCCCTGCCAATAATACCTAATTTCATTGTGTTTAAGTATATACCGGTCTTCTTAGGGGATTTTACGTAAAAATTAAATGTCCCTACTTTGCCGGGTTTGACTTCGTTTTCTTTGAAAACAAAATTTCCATAACTGTTACCCCAGGTAGAATCATAAAAAACACTGCTTTTTCCGCCCAAATCAAACATTTGCAGAACCATGGTTTTATTCCATGTGCTCAAGCCGGTATTTTTAAATTTCACTACTACTGGCAATCGCCAATAGTTGAGCAAAGCGGAGGGAATGGTGTGCGATACTAATTCGGCAGAAAACTGCGAATCAATCCGAGTCTTTGAGAACGTATTATTCTGGATAACATTTTCCGGACCGATGATACGGTAAATATTCTTAAACAAACCCAGTTCCAGCGGCGCCTTAATATCAAATGTAAATGTTGCGGTTTCTCCTGAATTAACAACTGCCTCACTGAAATTGATATTCCCAAATTGATCCGGCCAGTTTTTTGAAGCAAGCCGACTGACCTTATCGCCAAGATCATAAATATTTAAATACACGTTACCTCTTTCCCAACTGCTGGTCCCCTGATTTCTAAATTTAAATATTACAGTTTGCTGACTACCTGCAAACATGGCCGGCTTAATTGTGTTTGATGCTAACTTTGCCGCATAAGGCAAGCCGGTCACTTTAATTTTTAATACAAAATCTGTGCCACTGACCGGATTATCATTGATCACCAGCTTAAAACTTTCCGCCAGCTCCAACTGATCAAGAGGCCCTTTGACGGAAAAAGTGAATCTTCCGGTTTCTCCCGGTGCAATACTGGAATTATCAGCAGAAGTAATGTGCAATTGTGACTCCCAATTGCTCGCCTGCAAGCTTGAGATACTGCTGCTTGGTATGATATACGGCGAATATTGACCACCTGTTTGCCATATTACGTTTCCGGTATTCTTAAATTCAACCCACACTTCTTTTTCCAGCCCGGCACTTACAGAAACTGTTTTTCCGCTTTGTTTAATAAACTCAGCTTTAACAATTGGCCCTTCAGATCCACTCAACGTATCATACAAAATCTGGGTTTCCGACCGGATACCGCTTAATTCCTGGTAAAGATTAACCCCCGGACACAGCGTACAATCCAAATCCTTATGACCGACAATATTGGGATAGGTATTATCAATCAAAAAACTTGCACCATTTGGTTCTATGGAAAGATCCCGAGCTTTATTTGCCATCAAACTGGTCAAAGCATTTCTCACCGCACTGTTAAGCGCCATACTTTCATAATCTCCCAATACGGCGATCCCAACCGTGCCAGCATTAAAGTTTGCTTCAAATTGTTCACCACCAAAACGCGAAATGGCACAGGTTCGATTACGATATGCGTGCGCCCCGATAGCGCCATCTCCGCCGTATCTTCCTTCATACACTATCCCGTTCTGATCGATCAAATAATTATAACCAATATCACCCCAGCCCAATACCGTGGAATGCCAATAATATATTCCCCTGATTGTGCCCTCGGGGTCATTGCCACCGTCACCACCGGCAGTATGATGAACTACAAATTTCTGGGGGGCCTGGTATTGCGTCGGCCAAATTTCAATGTTTGCCCCGTCATAACGCAGACTTTCATCAGCTTCCCATTCAGGTCGTGTTACAATATCCACATTTTCCTCTGCAGAAGCCTGATGAAATAAGTTGATCGGGTTCCATTTATTAAAACTAATCTTTTCCGATGTCCCAAGATAAATCAATTTCAATTCATCAATCTGCCCGGAAATAACTGAATACTGAAATTTTGTAGCACCGTTGGATATAATCGGTTCTCTGGAATAAAACCAACCATTTATTTCTTCCTGTTCATCAATCGGATACCACTCACTCCATCCGTCTGAATTGTTATAACGCAATTCAACATTTGTCTGTGCACTCCCGCGCCATGCCAGTCCAATCATTTGAAATGGAAATTCCGATTCAATAATCCCAGAAGTTTTACCGTCCTCAATATTCGAAAAAGAAATCTCGCCTTTTTGAACGTCCTGTTTTACCGTGGCTTGTACCTGCGGAGATAAAAAAACAACTGCTAATATAGCAATCGCTCCGATAATAAAATACCTGGTTATACTAGGACCTCTCATAATGGCAAGTTTTGTTTTTGTTTTTTGTTTAACTTAACATTTATATTATAGCGCATAATCGGATTTTTGTCCACCCCTTCCGCAAAAAACAATACTAATAAAAAAAATTGCTTTTCGGGCAATATCAACTACTGTTTTTATTTTTTGATACCTATCTTATTTTTTCTGAAGAATCATCAATTTCATATTTATTACAGATAACAACCATCAATCCGATTAGGATCCAAAACATGGCGGAAAGATCATTTTTAAAATATGGCGTGTCCATCAATCCATGCACTAAAATAACAACCACCGATGCTAGAAGTGCAACTGCCCATTTTCGATCATACTTTATAAGTTTAATCCCTGATCTGAAAAACAGAATAACAATCCATGAAAATATTATTAACCCGGCAATGCCCATTTCTATCCAGAGAGAAAGAATCAAGTGATCGGGGTTCGGAAAATATTCCGTGTGCGAAGCCTCTTTGTAATCATCATAAACAATCGGGAAGCTTGCCAGACCCGTACCGGTAATCGGATTATCCTTAATTATTCTGACAGCGCCTTTCCACATAACCAAATGCACGTCTGTAGATGTATCGGAGGTATTAAATACATCAGTAATGCTGTTTCTAGTTACAGGAATAAGCAATGCTAATAAAATTACGACCGCCATCCCCGAAAAAATCCATTTCTTCCATTTTGAGAAAAAACTGATGAAAAATATGGCACTAAACACTCCGATCAATGCACCTCGTGAAAAAGAAAGGGTCAGGGCAATGATGCTGAATAAAACCACCCCCCACAAAAAAATGTTTCGCCATAACATATCGTTTCCCGTTTGTATTTGCTTCGATTCATTGCTTTTAACCAGTAAAAGCCCCAGAAACAGCCCCAATAACGGGCCGACGAATTTACCAACCGCTGTTGGAAAAGGGAAAACTGAAGTGGCTCTTTTGGGAATCTCAAAGGCATAATCACCCGGGATATCAATCCAGCCAATGTATTGCCATATTGTAACTACTGAAATAAAAACAACTGAAATCCCCAGGCCAAAAACAATCATCTTAATCTGCTTATTAGTTTTGATTGTATTAATAAATACCAAGTAAAGCAGAATGGGCTCCAAAATATAGGCTTTCCACAAACCAAGCGCTTGCCTGGTATCTGGCGAAATCATAACGGCAATTATCCCAGCCCCGATAAAAAGTAATACCGGGAGCGACCAGTTAAAAGATGAACGTTTCAATAAAGGTATTTTTGAACCATCGACAGATTTATATAATAATGATGTGATAACCCAAGTCAGAAATATTATCAGAATCATTACTTCCAATACTGTAAAAGGAATAGAAAATATTTTAAATCGGATCAGATAACTTGGCAACAACAAAGCAATCATCAGTAATGCATAGTCTCTTCTATACCAAGAAATGATAATGTATGCGCCACTAAATAAAACTAAAAGTAGTTCACTCATTGTTTTCTCTGAAAATTATATTCTGGACAGCAACCATCATGCCAATTACAAACCACACATGCATAATATATAATGTGGAAAAAGTCTGGTATTGTGTAAAAATGCCGACAAAAACTGCGAGCAACCCGATCATCAATGTTTTAAGATATGCGTCTTTGGCAATTTTGATCACTTTGATTGAACGCATTAATACCACAACGAACATGATAGTAAATGATAATAATCCTAAAATACCTACTTCCGAAAGCAATTCAACCGGTTCATTATTCACAATATTCCATCCGTCACCGGGTTCAACATAAGGATGCACGGACGCATATGGACCGAAACCGCCGACTCCCACACCGATCCAGGGATGGTCGGAGAATCCCCGCATCGCAATTTGCAGCGTCTCAACTCTTTCACTGTAGGCAGCGCCATAAAATGCATTAACAACATGCCCTCTAAAAACTTCCAAATTAACTGCGTCGCCAAAACCCAACAGTTTAACTGCGATGAATGCAATCGCCAATGCTGATATCAGTAATATCAATATTTTCTTGGATGTAAATATGCGCCTGAAATAGTAAATCCCGAGTACCGCGAGTACTACCGCAAAACCCAGGTATCCGCCCCGAGAAACGGTAAGTACTAAATTCAAACCTAAAAGGATAATTAAAACGAAAAGATAACTGTTGCGAATGCTTTTATTCTTTCCGAGAAAAAGCGCGCATAATAATCCCAGAGGAATTAATAAATAATTTGCGAAATACAACGGCTCTAATGCTGTTGATTGAATCCTCGGGAATCCCAGCACTTCCTTCGTGTAGAGATGGCGCAAACCGGTTATGGATTGAGGCAGACCGATAATATCCCCTAAAAATTGGAATATTCCAAATACTCCGACGATAAAAGCACTGATTATTACAAGCCAAATTACTATTTTTAACTGTTTTTTTTCGGTAACCAATTGCGGAATTAATAAACTGAAAACTATTGTAAATAGCGTAAATAACAGCACAGAAACAGATCTTTCAATGTTTTCAGCATTAATCAATGAAGCGACATTTACCAGCACAAAAAGTGTCAAAGGAAAGATTAACGGATTTTTGTACAATAAAAATGTTTGTCTGCGTAAACCGTCAAATAGCCACCCGAATATTGTTATTATAGTCAGTACCTGACTTACACGAATTGTCATACCGCCGGCTTCGATTGCGCCAATTCGCTCAAATGGAAGCAAAAACGCAATTAATAGAATCCCCAAGGTAGGATTACGGAAGATAAAAATACTTACCACTGCGCCGACTATTCCGCCGAGTATCAATAATGGATGCGTCCATAATCCGACAAAACTTACCGTAATCCCGATAGGAACCGTAAGCAGAAGCAGTAAAACAAACTCCTTAATGGAAAATTCAGATTTATTTATTTCTCCGGTATTCAGTTTCATAGGGTAATAAATATTGTTTCAAACTCATCAAACATCCTTTGTTTGGTAAAATTTGTTTCTACTTTTTTTCGCGCATTTTTTATAATTTCCATAGTTTCCTCAGGATGGTTATACAGATAGATTATAGCATTTGCTATGGCCTCCGGGTTTTTTGGCTCCACCAGAATCCCCGTTTCATTATGATCGACTATTTCGACTATCCCGCCAATACGACTGGCAATTACCGGCCGAAGATTTGCCATTGCATCAATCAATACAATACCGAAAGATTCGCGGATTGCCGACGGTAAAACAAATACGTCGAAGTCTTTTATCCAATGATCAACGTGATTCTGGAATCCGACAAACTGTATCCGCTCTGTCATATGCAGACTGTTTGTCAGCCACGTCAGATTGCGTTTTTCATTACCATCTCCCACGATCACCAGCCTGATTTTTGGGATAATGTCTTTTGCCAGCTCGATAGCTCTGATCAAATATTCAATTCCTTTTTCTTTTTCCAGTCGGGCGATTGTCCCGATGATATATTCCCCCTCATTAACCCGTGCTCTGATATCGCTCATTGTATACTCCGGCAAATCAATCCCGGCATATACAGTGATAATCCGTCCGGGTTTGATATGAATATTTTTTACAAATTCATTTCTGATTGCATTTGATACGACGATTGTCATAGCAAACCTGGAATAAAAAGAATAACAAATACGGAAAGGGTTCATAGTCAGCCAGCGGTCCGGCGAAACATGCTCCATCCAAACGACTTTCATACCAAGTAATCTTGCCGGCAAAGTGATCAGAATTTTTTCAGTAAGGGAAAGGCAGTAGACAATCCTTACTTTCTTTCTGAAGCGGAAGCTGGTCAAAAGTATTATCAACCTGATAAAGAAAAATGGCGCTAAAAATGGAAATAATACTATAGATGCTTTTGATACGGGCTCTTTGGGTGCCCATATTTTTTTGCCATACCAATCCCGTCTTTTAAATTCTTTCAGTAAAACCGGGCACGAGCTGACCAGAAAAAAAGAAAAACCCTTTTGACTTAATCCTTCGACTAAGGAAATTGTATGTTTTTCCCCTCCACCGAACAGTGAAGAAAAGGGAAACTTTAGTATGAGAATATTCTTTGACATATTTATTCTTTCGCAGGCGAAGCAATTATTTCTTTAATCAGATCCTTAGATATCCCCTTCAGCAAAAGGAGTATAGCGCCATAAGCGATGATACCGGCGGATACTAATATCCAAAGTGAAAAGCCTTTTAATAAAAATAAAACGACGGCCATGCCGGTACAAGCAATCAGTGCTTTAGTAAAAAACTTAAGCGAGGGAAATATTTTAGTCTTCCGCCAGACAACGTAAATAGTAGCGAGAGTGATCAGCGATTGGGACACCACCGTCATCCAGGCGGCACCGATATATGAATAGCGGGGAATTAGTAATAAGCATCCTCCCACAGAAATTGCTGCGATTGCCATATAGTATTTCAAAATTTCTTTCTGTCGATTAACCACCACTACAGCGTTGCCAAAAAGATTGCCGATAAATATGATACCCGTTGTAACGATCAGAATCTGCAGTACCTGCCCTGATTCGACAAAATCCGCGCCCGCGATCAGATCAATCACCGGCTCTGCAATAAAAATTGTGCCTACAATCATTGGCAGGGCAACCATGACCAGAAAGTCAAATGACTTGCTGAGTACTCGCCGAAATCTTTCATAATCCATCGCTGTAAATGCCTGAGTCAAAACCGGGACAGCCAGTCCTGCGAACATGGCCGGAAATGTAACTAATACCTCCAGTATTTTGAACGGTGCGCCATAGATCCCCACGTCTGATTGAGATTTAAGCAAAGACAGGATGAGAATGTCCGCCTTGAAATAGACCAGATTAAAAAGAATCGCCAAGGCAATCGGGTACGCTTCCTTGATAATTCTTCGCCACACAGGAAAATCGAAAACTAGCCGTATTTTTACAAACTTCCGGGAAAAAATAAAAGTAAAAAGAAAATTGGTAAATGAGCTCAAGACAACCACCAATAAAACCGTCGTCAAGCCTTGATCAAGATATACAGCAAGGAAAGTGCCGGCCAGCAAAACCAGTCGCCCGAGAATTTCGGAAATAGTAACCCGCATCATTTTAAGATGTTTTTGGAATACTCCCTGCAAAACTTGATTGAGTGTCACAAACAGGAAAGACAGACTCACTAAAGCCACACCAGTTTTTACAACCGAAGGATATGGAAAAAATATCACGAGTAATGGTGCAACCCCCAAAAATACCACCGCGGAAATAAGTCGGATCGTAAAGATATTTCCAACCAGCGACTCTTCATCAGCACCTGCTTCTGAAATTTTCTTCGTCAGAATGATATACAACCCCATATCTACCATGATGCCGAAAAACTGCAAAAAAACCATGACTGTCGTATAGTTTCCGTAGCCTTCTTTGCCGAGATAACGGAAAAGTAATGAAGCAACAACTAGCGCAATAATCGTTGATATTGCCTTACCGACAATTTGGATGATGGTATTATGTGCGATTTTCCGGGTTAATGACATTTATTCGGCTGATATTATTCTGATAGAAAACGGGACCAAAGAGACCCCGCCAATTAACTTATTTTTATGCTCCAAATGCATGATATCACTATTCAAATCACATTGACAAATGGTCAATTTTATGATAATATAAACATAGCAGAAGCAACAGTTTCTGGCAAAAATAAAAACCAAGGTACAACTTATGAAATATCAACACAACAACTGCGAAGTGCTTTGACTTTGGTTCAATGAAGCACTTTTTTCTTCTTTGAAAAACAATGAAAAAACAAAAACAAAAATCATTTTTACGGGAAACAAGCTGGCTACTACTGGTGTTCTTGGTTGTTATAATTGCATCATTCACTCTCAATAAAGTCGGTCATTATTTGGAAAATAATCAGCTGATTCTCCCTGCCAATGCATCAAGCTATGAAAATAATATTTCAAATAAATATAAGGCGGAACTGATCAGCAAGAGTTATAAAATAATAAACATCAACCCGGGTGGAAGACTGACTTTTGAAGCAAAATTTAAGAACACCGGGACGGAAACCTGGTACAATAATTCAAAAAATTTCCTAGCATTAAACGTTACCAACCCGACAGGAAGAAACAGTAACTTCCGGGATGTTTTTTGGCCGGCATACTACCGTCCGAGTAAAATGCAGACGTCCGTCGTCAAACCGGGAGAAACAGGAATTTTTCGTTTTGCATTAACCGCCCCGAAAGTAGTCGGTGAATATTCGGAAAAATTCGGATTGGTCGCCGAACACCTGACCTGGATCAGCGGTGGTGATCTGGAAATCGTAATGCGTGTCGGTAATCCCCTTCCGCATTTTTCAGCAAAATTAGTTGCTCAATCAAACAAGGAGATAAATATCGAACCCGGTAAAGCTTTCACCGCGTGGGTGGAGTTTAAAAATACCGGCTCTCAAACCTGGTACCCGAATGGGAACCACTTCGTTGCTTTGAATATCAATAAACCGATCGGCAGAACCAGTTCCTTCCGGCACAGCCTCTGGCCGACTGCATATCGCCCGACGATTATGAAGGGGGTCCCCGTAAAAACCGGGGAGAAGGTGCGGTTTACTTTTGCCCTGCAGGCACCTGATACCCTGGGAAGCTATACAGAAAATTTTGGCCTGGTTGCGGAAAACCTTACCTGGATAAAAAGCGGCGGGTTAAAAATCAAAATAAATGTGACCAATGGTGTCCAACCTGTCCATGAAACTCTCGGCGAACCTGATATCAGAGTCGGGTTGTATCCAACAACGGCCGGAGTCTCAGTTTCTGGAAGTGGCGACTATGAAGTAAGAGATACTAACAACACACTGATTGGCAGTTTTGCTAAAGACAGTATTATTACGCTTAAATATGAGAATAACAGCTATTCCCTTGTCACTGCGCATGAAACAATTATTTCAAATTTACCGCTCCGGGCAATCCCGAAAAGCACAGATACAATTATGGAAATTACCAACTACGAACATCGGCCGGAGTGGAACACATCACTCAACGATAACCGTTTCCGGGGAATTATAGAAATTCACTATGCCAGTGCAACAAATAAATTATGGGTTATCAACGAATTACCTTTGGAATCATATTTAAGAGGCATCGCCGAGGCCAGCAATGACAATGACCCGGATTATTTAAAAGCCCTACTGACAGCCGCGCGTACTTATGCAATATATCATTACCAAACTGGTACAAAACATGCTGATGAAAACTTCACAATTGACGCGGTCAATGACCAGGTCTACCGCGGATACGGTCTGGAAACCCGCTCACCGAATATTACCCAAGCGATTATTGATACGGAAGGAGTAATGGTGACCTATGAAAATGAAATAGTTGTCACACCATATTTTTCGCAAACTGACGGCCGAACCAGATCGTGGGAAGAAGTCTGGTCCGGCGGACCTTACAACTGGCTTGTTTCCGTTGACGACCCGGGATGTAATGGAAGGACATTACTCGGGCACGGGGTCGGTCTAAGTGCCTACGGTGCGCGTTCCATGGCAGAGAATGGTAGTTTATATGAAGATATTTTAAAACACTACTACCGTGGGACTGAACTGATAAAACAATATTAACTCATGAAAACATTACTTTTTATTATTATTTTCGCCATTGTCGCAATATTGATTTGGTCTGTCAGTAAACCGAACAATGCAGATATTAATCAAAACATAGAGAATGCGGACAATATTGAATTAAATCCCGGCAATATAAAGGATGTATATGAATTACGAAAGTTAAATGACTGTGTTAAAAAATGTACTAAATTATTCTGCGAAGAAGAATCCGGCAAAACCGTTTGTTTTGATACAATTGGTTTGAATGAATGCGCAGACGCATGCGGGTGGGAGGACTAAAAAAGTTTAATTAATCAGCAAAAATAATTAACTAAGCAATAAAATTATGAATCATCCATTCGAAGGAAGATTAAATGAAGCGGCACTTGATCAGCAAGCATTAAAATATGCTCAAAAGGCAGTTAATGAAGCTTTAAAAAATACTGACATGATACGAGCCGCGTTATCATTATACGATGAAGAAATTGATGCTGGGGCTGATCCAAAGCAAGCGATTCATGACATGTATTCAAGAATAGAGGAAGAGGTTGTAAAACATTTGTTTGAAGGACACGATCTACCAACTAATGAAGATGAAATTGAAGAAATGCTAGATGTATTAGATAATGATGATGAAAATAATAGTGGCAAGACTGCCGATCAGGATTCAACCGATAGAAGGCATCAGTTAGCTGAAAAAGGTCATATTATGGAACGTGTCGCCCAAGAATATGAAAGAATTAATTTCATTGATCTGATAAAAAGTTCAATAGGGGGATCTAATGATGAAAACAGTGTTGAAGTACTAAGAAGACACGTCCAATAAGTATAATCATAGATTATCGAATATCATTGTTGAATTATCAATAAAGAGTGTTTATAAATAAAAGAAGTCGCATTTTCGAATCGCGACTTCTTTCTTTTTTCTATTTAATCAGCATAACATCGGCGAAACTATAAAAACGATAGTTTCTTTTCTTGGCAATTTGATTAATAAATTATTTACTTTTAAGCTAATTTTGGCTATGCTGTTAACAGGTACTCAAATACACTATTAGGTGAAGAAGTAATAAATTACTATATTTATTAATAAAATCATGGAATTTGGAACACGAAAGGAAACGCAATCTACGGAACAGGGCTCATCTATAGATGAAACTGTGAGTGATCCAAAAAGTCTGCTTCGAAGTCCCGATGAAGTGGAAAAAATAAAATATGAAGATAGATATGCTTATTCGGCAACAAACGGCGAGGAAAATATTTTTATTGATGGCAGAAAACATACAAATCAATTACAAAAGATCCATGATTTTGAAAAAACACTTGCTGAAATCAATCCTGATCTTGTTTTAACCGAGGTGGCTAGCACACTGGAAACATATTTTCCAGGAAAAACAATTGATGAAATATCGGCAATGGATCCTAAAGAAATAATAGATCGACAGGAACAATTATATTTTACCTGGCTAGCCAGAAAACAAGGATTCAAAGTTCAATCATGGGATATCTCGGGCTTAGACCAATTAAAGGCTGTCTTAAATATAAAAGCTGAAAACAATGAATTAAAGCATAACACCACCGAAGCAATAACATGGCTGGCAACTTATGGAATGAGAAAATTGTATGAAGATGGCAAAGAACCATCCTTGGAAGCTTTATATGACCTGATTTTATTTGCGGTTCCGGGAGTAGAAAAATATCTAGACTTAACTTCAGAAAAAATTGCCGAAGTAGTTGAAAAAGAAGCCGGATTACCATTTAATGAATTAGCATCCAGGTCGCAGAATGAAGCTCTTCGTGCGAAAGATCAAGATTTATTTACAAAATCTTCCGATCCTTCACCAGACTCCGTAGCTCACGATATGAATACTATGAGAGATAATAACGCAATTGATGTTATTTTGGATGCTAAAAAAAGTGGTCATAAAAATATTTTAGTAACCGCGGGCGCGACTCATGCAGTGGTTTGGGAAAAGGCAATAAAAAATATTTATAGATCATCTTAGTATTAAAAATGTGAACTGTAATTTAATTTACTTTTAAGCTAATTTTGGCTATGCTGTTAACAGATGCGTAAATACAGTATTAGGAAAAATTGAAAGACTCATAACCCCTTTAAATAAACAAGATATTAAAAAGATATGAAAATTTATTTTGCTGGATCAATACGTGGTGGTAGGGATGATATGGATTTATATTTTAAATTAATCCAACACCTCGCTACATACGGCCAAGTTTTAACCGAACACCTTGGTGATAAAAATCTCACTAGTGTAGGTGAAGACATTACCGATGAACTTATCTATAATCGTGATATGGCATGGGTGAAAGAAGCTGATGTTATAATTGCTGAAGTATCAACCCCTTCGCTTGGTATTGGCTATGAAATTGGTAAAGCTGAAAATATAGATAAAAAAATATTGTGTTTGTATAGAGAGCAGGCCGATAAAAGATTATCAGCGATGATAAGTGGAAACTCTAATATAAAAGTAGTAAGGTATAATACTTTAGAAGAGGCAATAAACAATGTTGATGATTATTTTAAATTGCTATAATAACGAGTCTTTTAACATCATCCATCATCGTATATCCGACACGAATGAAAATAAGATTAACTTATAAAAGATGAAATTTGCAAACGTCACATCTGCAATACAGATACCAGTAATCGGTATTGGTACTTGGGGAATGGGTGGAGATTTAACACCAAAATATAATAATGATCAGAAATGTATTGAAGCTTTAGAAAATGCTATAAAACTTGGGTTGACGCATATCGATACAGCTGAAATATATGCCCAAGGACACACTGAAGAATTGGTAGGTCAAGCAATAAAAAGTTTTGATAGAAAAAGATTGTTTATTACAACCAAAGTAGCTAAGGAAAACTTAAGTTATGATGGAATAATAAAAGCAATGGACGATAGTCTGATGAGACTTGATACCCCTTATGTTGATTTATACTTAATTCATTCTTCAAACCCAGATTTCTCAATAGAAAATAGTATGCGAGCTATGAATCATTTAGTAGAAACTAATAAAACTAAATTTATAGGAGTGAGCAATTTTTCTGTTTTACAGTTAAAAGAAGCACAAAAATTCAGTCAAAATAAAATAGTGGCCAACCAGATTGAATACAATTTAATAACTAGAAATGTGGGGCAAAATACTGCTAATATGGAATCTGATATAATTCCATTCTGTCAAAATAATAATATACTTATTATAGCTTATCGCCCTTTTGCCAGAGGAGATTTATTTAATACTGACTTTCCTATTCTTGAACAATTATCAAAAAAATACGGCAAGACAAAAGCCCAAATAGCGTTGAATTGGCTAGTATCAAAACAAGGGGTAATCACAATACCGAAAGCATTAAATTTAGAACACTTACAAGAAATTGCTACTTCAGCAGACTGGCAAATGAATAAAGAAGATTTGAAGAAATTAGATAATTTTTCAAGATAATCTTCTTCCTCTATAACCACCCACACACGTCCCTCACTTGGGCTGTTTTTATTTAATCAGCATCGCATCCCCGAAACTATAGAAACGA
Source organism: Patescibacteria group bacterium (assembly GCA_041664365.1). NCBI lineage: Bacteria > Patescibacteria group bacterium. The sequence continues at coordinate 10,678 of JBAYKW010000008.1, read as the reverse complement.
TAGTTTTTTTCTTTGTATTTTAATTAAAAAAATTATTTACTTTTTAGCTAATGTTGGCTATGATGCCAATAGGTGTGTAAACAACCTCTTAGGCGAAATTCAATAACCAAATAATATGAAAAAAACAATTACATCATCTAAAGCGCCAGTAGCACCAAAGTTATATTCTCAAGCAATTTTAGAATCTTCAAAGTATAGATTGGAGATTTCCGGTCAAATTGGCATCAGCATAGATACGGGAAAATTAGTAGAAGGTGGAATTGAGATAGAAACAAAACAAACATTTAATAATATAGAAGCTATTTTATCTGAAGTTGGTTGGACTTTAGATAATTTAACCAAAGTGCGTATATATTTAATTGATATGGCTGAATATGCTAAAGTAAACGAAATATATACTGCTAAATTTAAAGACATTTTACCCACTAGAATTGCCCTGGCAGTTCAAGCCTTACCATTAGGAGCTCGCATTGAAATAGAATGTGTCGCAACTGGTGATGAAATAAAAAATGATAAGAATATCTGATTTAAAAAATATGTTTACAAAGAAAGATTTTTCCCGAATGTACTGGCTTAGCGGATCAGTTTGTTCTGGAAAAACTACGATCTCTTCTTTGATTGCAGAACGTCTGAATTGGAATGTATATCACTCTGATGAATGGATAGATCAACACCGTGAAAAAGCATCCCCCACAGAACATCCTACCTTTTACAAAATCTCCCGAATTACTGGTGATGATCTTTGGCTTCGACCTCTCGAAGAACAAATTGCTACAGAAGAATCATTTTCAGATGAAGAATTTGAGTTAATTAAAGAAGATTTGAAGCAATGTCTGAAAGAAGACAAAAGGCCTTTGCTATTTGATGGATATGTATCTCCGCACACCCTTGCTCCATTGCTGGCATCACCTCAACATGTATACTATTTAATAGCTACCAAAGAGTTCCAATTACACAACTACAGTAAACGACCCTGGATAAACAATGTCCTTGCTAAAACTTCAGATAGAAAATTAGCATGGCGCAATTGGATGCAAAGAGATATTGCGTCTGCACGTATCTTAAAAGAACAAGTGATACAAGAAAATTTATCGTGGCTTTCCGTAGATGGATCATTAAACATTTCAGAGACTACTAATCAGATTATTCAGCATTATAAGAAATAAAAATATATGATAAAAATAGATAGATTATTAATCAAAGATGATCAAAATAATTTATTTAAAATATTTAACATACTAAGTGAATCCGATAAACACAAGGAGCCTTATGTAAAAATATGTTTCCCAAAAAATAAATTTGGAGGAGCATTATATGACGTAGATAAGTCTAGTGAAATTATTGACAACTACTATAAACAATTTAAACGTTTAAATATAGAACTTATAGAATTTACTTACCATTATATATCAGGTGTATCCCATTTTAAATCTAAGAATGGCCATATACTACAAATAAAAAAATTACCAGGTATCAAATCAAAAATCCCTATTAATATTTTAAAAATCATTATATTTGATTTGGATTCCCTGCATACTTTTAACAACCAAATTATACCAGGTTACTTTATTATCCCTAATAAATTCAATTTAAAACAAGGCCGAATAATTGATATTTATATAAATCAAAAAGAAGACCCTAATATAGAGGTTGGTAATAAAGAGGGTATAAATTATTTTGATAAATATGAATTTATTGATAATGAATATGGTATACGCATAACATTAACGGACCAAGAGTTTAAAAATAAACCTGCCAATAACGGCATTACTTTCCACCGACCACTTAACCCAACCGCTAATTTTTTTTAGAATACATCACCAATTACCCCGTACACAGCCTATATTACACCTATAGTAAATTGAAATTCGGAGTTTAAATGCCTAAATTAAGTAAACGAAGTCGCGATTTCGAAATCGCGGCTTCTTTCTTATTGATTCTTATTTAATCAGCATCGCATCACCAAAACTATAAAAACGATAGTTTTTTTCCTTGGCAATCTCATATGCACGCAGGATATTCTTCCTGCCGGCAAAAGCGGATACCAGCATCAGCAGAGTTGATTCCGGCAGATGAAAATTAGTGATCATAGCATCCACAAATTTGAACTTGAATCCGGGATAAATAAAAATATTCACCCATGCTTTGAAAGATTCCTTTGGGGGATTTTTTTTATTCTTCAATTCGGCCATAACCGTTTCCAATACACGTACGCTAGTTGTACCGACCGCAATAATTCTGCGTCCATCTTTCTTAGCCTGCCATAACTTTGCCAATGTTTCTTTTGGTACATCAACAAACTCCGGATGCATTTTATGTTTGGTAATATCGGATACCTTTACCGGCTGGAACGTACCCAGTCCCACGTGCAGGGTAACCTCCTGGAATTCTACCCCTTTCCTTTTCAGGCTGTTGATTAATCCTTTGGTAAAATGAAAGCCGGCGGTCGGGGCAGCAACTGAACCTTCTTTCTTTGCGTACACCGTTTGGTATTTTTTCAGATCAGATTTCTCTTTAATGTATGGCGGTACCGGAGCTTCACCGATTTTTTTGTACAGTTTTTCAAACTCCTCACCTTTTTTATTAAAACTTACAATCCAGGTCCCGCCCTCCTTCCTTTCAATCAGCGTTGCTTTTAAATTTTTCGGAAATAAAACAGTTAAATTTTCTTTCTGCCCTTTCCCACCGACCAGTACTTCCCACAGCCCCTTACCAACCTTGTTCAGAAGAAATATCTCCATCTTCCCGCCGGTTTCTTTTTGTCCAAGCAACCTAGCTGGGATTACCTTGGAGTTATTCATGACAACGACATCCCCTTTGTTTAAAAACTCCGAAATATCGTAAAAATGCTTGTGCTGTAATTCTCCGCTATTTTTATCCAAAACTAAAAGTCTCGAGTGGTCTCGAGGATTAACGGGCTTTTGCGCTATATGCTTATTAGGAAGTAGGTAGTTAAAATGTTTGAGATACATTGTCTTTAGCTTCCGATTGATCATTTTGCAACTGGCTGGTCGGATTATTTAAGCCGTTCTTATGCTCTGCCAATCTATGAAGTTCAGTGATTTTTGTTGCTACTTCCTGGGGATTCGGAATTTTTTCAAAAACAAAACGCTTTTCTTCCGCTGCAGTTTGAATATGGACATCGCCAAATTTCAGTATGGTCGCCAGCTTTCCTTTCACCTCACTGGTAACATCCTGTATCGTACTCATATTCAATTCTGAGACAGTCCTGGAAAAAAGTGCTTTTTGTTCAATATTAATAATTCTTTGGTCAGTTACTACCCACACGTCCAAATAATAGTCGATCCAATGATGGAAAAAGAAAAGCCAAATAAATAAGTAATATGAGCTTGCACTGAAAAATATCAGTACGGATATTGGTGAATCCTTATCCCAGACAAATTCCGTAAATCTTAAAAATACTATAAAAATAATTATCGGCAGAACAATCTCCAAAATCAAGACAAGAAAATACCCTATTATTTCGTGCCAGTGTCTTCTCAGCAACAAAACGATCTCCTCGTTTGGCCTCTTGTCTGGAAAATATTTAAATGGATCCATAGGTTAGTTGAAAGAAAAATTAAACTGGATATTAGAGAATAGCGTAATTGATTCAGACCAGTCAATATCAATGGAGAAAATGAATGTTGAAATAAAAATTACCAGTGAGCCGGCAAAATAAAGAAAAACCATCAGCTTGGTTGACGAGTCCCAATACCCAAAACGGAATATGTGATACAACAAAATTGCGCTAAAAATTAAATATATGAAAATTACTACCGCATATCCTATTAGTAATACATAAAGTGGGAAGGTCATTCTCGCTTCAAATCAATTTATTTTGATAATCACCCGGTAAATCTATGCCCAGATGTTTATAAGCCTGCTCCGTTATTACTCTGCCTCTGGCCGTTCGGGCGATAAATCCCATCTGAAGCAGAAACGGTTCGTAGATTTCTTCGATCGTTTCTTTTTCTTCACTGGTTGCGGCGGCAATAGTGTTTATCCCCACCGGCCCGCCGTTAAACTTTTTGATAATTGTCTCAAGTATCCTGCGATCCACGACATCTAAGCCTAAAGGATCAATCTCAAGACGGCTGAGCGCGTCCTGCGCTATTTCTTTATCAATTTTTTCTCGTGATTCAACCTGCGCAAAATCTCTTACTCTCTTCAGAATACGGTTGGCAATGCGCGGAATGCGTCTTGATCGCTTCGCGATTTCTTCCAGAGCGCCGGGCAGAACATCAATCCCTAATATTTTTGCCGACCTTCTCAATATTTCTTCCATATGTTTGTCGGTATATTCATCTAACCGGTATGTAATGCCGAAACGGTCACGGAGCGGAGCAGATAACAGACTGGCTCTGGTTGTCGTACCGATAATCGTAAACTGAGGCAGATCCAGGCGAAGCGTCCGCGCCGCCGGTCCTTTGCCGACAACTATATCCAAAGAATAATCTTCCATCGCCGGATATAATGTTTCTTCCACAATCCTTGGTAGTCGGTGGATCTCATCAATAAATAAAATATCTCCGTCATTCAAGTTGGTTAGAATCGCACCCAGATCTCCCGCACGTTCTATCGCCGGTCCCGAAGTAACACGGATGTTTACCCCCATTTCATTTGCAATAATATGCGCCAGGGTTGTTTTACCGATTCCCGGAGGACCATAAACCAAAGTATGCTCAATCGCCTCTTTTCTTTGCTGAGCTGCCTGCATAAATATTTGGAGGTTTTTTTTGATTTTTTCCTGCCCGACAAACTCACTGAGCGCGCGCGGTCTCAATGTCAGATCCAGTGTTTTATCCTCCGGTTTATCTTTGGCTGTAATTATTTTTTCCGCTTCCATTAGTGTCTTTTTGAGTAAAGTTACACCAAAATCTTATCACTTCCTACCCCCCTTGACAAGTTATATCTAATATGATATCCTACTCTGTTGCCTTAAAAAAGGTGACAAATCTTCACCTTTATAGATAGTATCTTTTAATCTGCGCTCACGACAAGCATGGGAACTCATCTTTAGGTTTTTTCTGGGTTTACCTAGAACTTTCCTCTGATGAATTCTCTTGAGCGCAGTTCAATGGATATTATCAAAACCCCACAAATTTGCGGGGTTTTTGCTTTTTATCCTTAAAAATTGATTTGTTCAGAGAGACAATTAATGCTATAAAATTACTTTTTCTTTCTAAGAAGAAACTTTCTAAATAAAGGCACAAACGCGTCTGCAGTTGCATAAATTATTGAAAATACAGAAACTATTAAAAAATACGAATATGGACCGCGTTTACTCGTAACATACAGATAAGACGGCGAAAAAAATATTAGAATAATGATAAAAGACCAAAAAAATGTATTGATGTATGACTTTAACTGATAGTAAAATTTATTTTTGCTTTTGGCATTTCTAAAATATTTTGTAGCACTTAAGAACCATGTGAATAATTTAGATTTTGGGAAAGAAAAAAAGAGACCCATAATTGTAGCAAGAATGACCGCCCAATAGTAATTGATCATCGGTTCTTCAACACAAACATTGCTTTTATACAAAGAACTTCGACCGGTGAAACATAAAGTACCATATATTACAAAATATAAAAACCAGGGCATCAAGAATCCTAAAATTTTGAAATTTTTATCTGTTTTTATCATTTCAATGAAAAATTTATTTCATTGTTGAATATCCATATTTCTTCAAAATTCTTTAATGGAACAATATTGCTTTTTATCTTCTCATGTGGCATCTCTTTCACCGATTCTAACTGCTGAGGCGAGAGAATCCTCTCTACATATTCATCGCCCCTCTTTTCTAACACGCCAAATCCGGTCCAGAACTTGGTTACTGATGACGCAGAAGTTCCAACAGCGATCGATCCGCCCGGAATGGGTGTAGCAGTTAAATCAACTTTTCCTAAACCGCGTACTGCCTGACTGATCTTCGAAAGCCGGCAATAACCGTCATGTACTATGGGACCCCGCCGTATTTTTTCTTCTTTTTCATCACTTGAAAGCGACTCCCAGTTCTCAGCACCCTGCCATTGGATGTTTAAAATAGATGATGCATTTTTTTTATCCTTTCTTTCAGCTGTCCATCCGTTTTTATATTCATTTTCAACATCCATAATCATTTGATTAAGTTCTGCCTGATATTCTCCATTATTCGGATACAGAGATTCAAACGACTTTAATTCAACTTTCAAATTTATCGGTAAATAAGGATGAATTATACTAAGCAGATTATCAAATGAATCGCGATACTCCTGACAATCATTTTCCGGAATATTACTCTGGAGTTTCATAACTGAAGGATGAGCTGCCCAGAAAACAATTTTAATTCCCGGTTCATACACTTTTGCAATCATCGATGCATATTCTACCAGATATGAAATTGTAAATAGTTCCGCCCAATCAACTAGCGGAGCGGACGGAAAACGCCAAAGCTTATAACCACCAAAAAACCAGGAAAGTTCGAATGGTTCATTTTTTGCAACTGCATAAGTTATCGATTTTTTTATTTCACCGGCATATTCGTCACTTGTTTTCCATTTTCTGAATTTCTTAAGCATGAGCATCCGATAAATAAAATCCTGTACGCCGTACAATTTAAAAAACTCGCGATCAACAGGTCTTAACTCGGTTTGAGCGCAAGTCTCTAACTTCCCTTTCAGATATTCATTTGGATCCATCGCTATTCTGGCTTAGGTTCTTCACTTAACTTTTCCACCCCTTTCAAACACACCTCCTGCCAAGGCTTATATTTGCTGGTAAAATTCTGTTCTTTAACTTCACCTTCCTCATAAGTTACCTTATAGTCAAATGATGCGGTTACGCCGGTATGTGCCTTCTCCGTGCACTTAGTCACGCCCGGAGCAAGATCAGTTGTCTCCACTATTTTTGTGGCGGGGGGACTTACATAATTTGAAAGCACGGGAGTTGTCTGTTCCGCTACCCTGCCGTCTTTTGTACCCCACATTTCAAAAGTCATTATGTTTTCTTCAATTTTGGTTTGAATTAAAATATAATGTTTTGTGTCATTGATAAATTTAAAATCAGGCGCCGGATCATAAATTGTAGCATCCGTTCCTACGGGGAAATAGTAGGAAACCGAATAAGAGTGATTTTGTCGGTTAGTAATCGGCAGGCCGGTATTCAGTGCGGTCCTAAACATAGTAGTTCCGAACTGGCATGCGCCACCACCAAGCTCAGGGACAGTTTTATTCCCTTTAATCACCAATTCCGGCAACCAGCCCTCGGATGCTTCAAAACTGCCCAGGGCTTTCAGCAGTGAAAATTCCTCTCCGGGTTTGATTAATATCCCGTTCAACTTTTCCGCGCCCAGCTTGATATTCGCTCTTCTATTCGTGGGGCTGCCGGTAAAATCAGACTTACCCGTACCAATCAGTTCTTTGATCCCAAGATCATTTACATTGCCGACAGAAATTTCCGGTTCTTCAGTTTTAACAACCAGGCTTGTTTCTTTACCGCTATTGTTAATAATATCTTCGGTAATTTTCTGTATCGTTTTTTCTGAATCAATAATTACCCCCGGTCTACTGCCCTGGAATTCCACAACTCTGTCCGCCTCCATTCTGAATTTACCATCCGATACCGGGATATCCACTACTTCGCGCAAAGTATCAAGATATTTTCCAACTGTTTCTCCGTCTAACCCGATTTTGATTCCTGACTGAGCATCGGGTAGAAAGTTTAACCATTCGCGGAATTCTTCTTCCGAAATTTCCCAGGCTTTGTCATCGTAATTTATTTTAAACGGTGCATACTTTGCTATTTTTTCCGCATCAGATAAAAATGCAGTGGCTTGTTTTTGTGTTATCTGAATCGGATCAAATATTAATTCCATGTTTATTGATCCCGGCTGAAGTGATACAAATTTATTTTTTACCTCATTCATTATTAAATCATAATCAAATACCTTTCCCGACTGCTCCTTCGTAATTGAGAAGGATAAATCATCATTCACTGCCAAAGATGCATCAATATGGGGCGATTCAAATTGTGAAAATTTTTCTTTCAAAACAATCTCAACTTTACTCAAATCTAAAAAGTATTCGACAGGGATATCTCTTCCGAACATGAGCGCTGCTAATTGATCCCTGAGCTTATTCAAATATGATCCTCTTCTTCCCGTCAGATATGCTTCATCAATCATCGTATTACCATCAAAATAGAATATTTCATATTCAACACCACTTTCAATGCTTGTCATTTTAGAGTCTAAGACCAATTCCGTATCTTGATAAATAAACACCAAACCCTCATCTTCAATACCAATTATTGCATTTTCAATTTGATCTATTCCTTCCATGTAAGATAAACCCTGTAATTTTTTTTGTCCTACCGAAACACCGGGGTATATCTTCTGTTCATAAAGATTCGAATAAACTGCGACGGCAGCAACAAAAAAAACAACGATACATATCAAAACTGTAAATATCGCCGGGAGATGACTCTTTCTTTTTTGCTTGTTAGTTTTCTTTTCAGCAGTCTCTTTTTTCTTTTTGCTTTTTTTTTCTGGCATAAATTATCTCAAATTACTGTAGTCTTACATCCACAACTAAACGAATTCTGGGCTAATACGCATCCAGACATAAATATTATTCCCCTAAATTCCTATTCAGTATCTGAATCGGAATTTATAGACACGCTACTACTTTTTTTCTTTAACCTTAATACTTGTAGCCTTAGTCTTGATAGCTCTGGGAAGAACGACTGTTAAAATTCCATTTTCTAATTCCGCGTCAACCTTATCCTCTTTCACTTCAACCGGAAGAATAATCGAGCGGGAAAACCCTCCCCAATAACATTCCTGGTAGAAGTAATCCTCCTTTGCCACTTCTTCCTGTTTTTGGCGCAGACCGCGGATTGTAACCATGTCATTATTGATGGAGATATCAATATCCTCTGATTTAACTCCGGCGATCGTTGATTTGATAATAATTGAATCTTCAGTCTGATAGACATCAACTGATAATTGACCGTCATAATTTTCTTCTAACCAACCGCCATGATCGACTTCCGGAGAATCCGTAATTGAATCGTTTTGCTGTTCTTTGACAGCATCCGCCCAGAACTCTTCCTCCGCAATATCATCCGTCACTAGTTTATCTGAAGATTGTGATTTTATTTTTGGCATGAAACCAACCTCCTATTTATATTTATTTATAACTATATTATAAAATATAATGGGAGGATTGACAAATATTACATATTGGGCTAATCTCTACTGTCCCAATCCCAAAACATGGCTTGGGACGCGAGCAAGCCGCATCCTTGAAAGGGGGTGTAAGTAATGCCACACAGACAACTCTACAGGGTCTGCCCGAATCCGGAGTGTAAGCATCCGGTACAGGCAGAAAAGCCGATCTGTCCGGAATGTCAGACCGCTCTGTCCGCTTTTGACCTGCCGCTCTACCGGCAGTGTCATGAGTGCCGAGCCCTGATACCTCAAGGCCAGGACGGGTGCACATGCAGGACCAAATAGCTCCACGGCGGCGAAGAATGAAGTTTCGATACATCTCTTCCCGCCTTTTTTTATTTCTTAGGCCATTGACTATGTTAATAATCCGTGCTAGCATTGGGTTTCCAAAATAGCCTGCTCCTTCTCTACCCCACGATCCCGGGAGGTCAACCATGAGTGCGCTAAAGCAAGCACCAAACGAAACTCCCCGGCACATCGGGGAATGGATTACGTGTCCTTGCGGATGGATCCTTAACGCACCCAAACAGTGCCCGAAATGCGGGCGCAAACACAAACTCGACACCGAGCCTCCCGCCAACCGGCGGATTACGCTCCGGGGAGTAAATTGAACCGTCCAGTTTCTCCCTTTTTTTATTTAATAAACTCTTTATTACAATTTATTATATATAAAAAGGTAACTTGGTTTCTTTTTCTTATTAAGCAAAACTTTAGTCTCTTTAAAACCAGTTGCATTTTTTAACGGAAACAAATGAGATACAATTTTTGCTCCGGCTGAAAGTTCATCAGTTAATTTTTTTTCAATAATTGAAAGCCCCTCCGGTGTTAAAAAGCACATAACAATATTGATCCCATTCAGGGGATATTGGGTAAAATCACCCTTAACAAATTTTATTTTCTTTTTATTTTGAAATAGCAATTTTAATCGGGAGATTAAATACAAAATCGGCGATTTTTCAATCCCGATTACTTCCCCGTCATGCTTTTTGGCAACGGCGAACACTATCCTTCCGGTACCGCTCCCTATATCGATAATCCGATCTCCATTTTTTATCCCGGCTGCTTCAATCATTTTTCTAATTGTCTTCCGGTTTGTCGGAACGTAGGGAACAGGATTTTTAAAACTCTGCATTACATAGCCCATATAAAAAACCATTCCGATTGCCACCAGCAATAAAGCAAATTGAATAAATACTAAAATATTGTAAATCATGGAAGTATTATAACACTTTCCCTGACCATTGACGAAAAATATATTTTCCGATAGGATACGTTAAGTATGCTTATGCCGCCTTCGTCTAGTGGTTAGGACATTAGGTTTTCATCCTGAAAACAGGGGTTCAATTCCCCTAGGCGGTACCACAAATATTTTATAAGCTAGTAATATTTCTACCGCGATTCGCTATATTAAAACTAGGAATTGAAGGGTTGAAGCGAGACAAACCTGTACCGAATGGTACAGGA
>JBAYKW010000007.1 GCA_041664365.1 Patescibacteria group bacterium | reverse complement strand
TACCCATGGCAAACCAAAATAGTAGGTATTATACAAAGCTAGAAGTGCAATTGGGATTGTAATTCCAGAAACAAAATATAAAAAGTATTTTCGGTGCTTATGTAAAAAATAAATTGCAACAGGTACTATTAAGATAACTCCTAAATACCTTGCAGCAATCGTCAGACCGGCGCATAAACCGACAATAAACATATTTTGTTTGGTTTTTACTTTTTGCAGAGCAAAATAAATAGTCATTGCCAAAAATAATTGCTCTGTGCCGTGTTGCCATAAATCTTGTGCAGATATTGTCCAACTACTTGTACCAAATGCGTACAATAATGTTAAAACTAAAGACCACTTTTCAGATACATACTTGCGAAAAATGAGATACATAAATACAGCCGATAAAACTGTGATGAGCGCCGCTGAAGTTTTCGCTAATTCTAAAACCAAGGACGTATTAAATTGAAGATTAAGCAAATATGGGATGGCATAAACTGGCAATGCTAAAATGGAAGAGAGGACGGGGAATTTTGATACAAAATGATCTCCTCTTATCGGAATAAATACATTAAAATCGCCCATTGAATCTTTATCCATAAATTCATCAAGGTCCAAATCTCCTTCTTGCAAAATACTGATCGGGAGCATACGGGCCGACCAACCGTCCCCTGTTCCCAAAAACATTACATTGCTCATGTAAAAAACAAAAATGAATATAAAGAATAATGCTAATTTTATTCGCCCAGATGAGATCAACATAAAATTTCGACAGTAATTAGCGTTATATAGTTAAATAATACCAAATACCATTTTTAGTATTTCCCAAAAAACCTTCGGGTATAATGAAAGATGGGGCTATCAGTAATTGACCAAAATACTTTGGAATGAGGATCTGTAATACTATTCATATTAAGATTATCAAACCAACTTGAATCCCATGAGACGACTCCAACCAACTGAACAAACACTGAAATAATTAACAACCCAAAAAATATATATAACACACTTTTTCTTTTCCAAAAATTTGAATGAATGACCGGGATAAAAAATAGAATGATAAATGGCAATAAATCTAAAACCATCCGATATCCATAAACTGATCCTCCCCACCAAGTAATCCACCTACTTACCAAAACCGAATAAAAAAACAAAACAGGAACTGATATTTTTAATAACAATAAAAGATTTGGAGGCAATACGTTTTTTTTCTTAAAGACCAGGCCCATACCAATAAAGGCAAATATTAAAACCGGGGAAAAGAACAACATGCCCCTCGCCGGACTAAAAAATAACCCCAGAAAAGCCACGGGGATATTAATCAGTGAGTTACTAAATTGATTACTCATAAGTGGATTAATAACACCTTCCCCATACCCAATATCAGATATTGACCCCAAATAAACAATATTATATGCAATTATAAAGAGAATCGGGGGAATCAGCCCACCAATATATTGCCAAATATACTTCCGGTATTGGATTAAAATGTAAATAGAAAATAGCCCAATAAAAACGATATTCAGTTGCTTGATGGTAATAAGAGCGCCAACCATGAAGCCTAATAGTACTATTCTATTTTTAGAGACCCGCTCAGAAAATAATAATAACAGTGATGCGGTGAGTAAAAACTCAGTACCAGTATTTTTCCACAGATCCTGACTAGTAATAACCCAATGACAAGTGCTAAATGCATAAAGCAAAGTGATGATCAGAGACCAGTTTCCGGAGATGAATTTTTTTAATATTTTATAGATAAATATTGCGGAAAGAGACGCAAGAATCGCCGCGGCAATTTTGACCATGGCCATGATGGCCACATATGAATTCAATATATTTGCTAAAACCGGGATAATATACAGTGGCGATACTAATAATGCGACCCCGGGCGGATACAGGGAAACAAAATGACCGTTGATTAATCGTATAGAATAAGGTATTTTTTCTGGTAAAATATTATCAGCGAATTCATCCAAATAAAAATCCTGATCTTCAACTATGCTTATCGGCAATAATTGATTCGGATAACCATCCCACGTTCCCAGGATATAAGGATTGACTATGTATACAAAAAAAATGCACATAAACAGAATGACTTCTTTACTTTTCAAAAACTTGATTATTTTTGTTAACATTTTTTAAATTTATATTTGGTCCGTACCCAGAATTCTAAAAACCACCTACCCACAAACCTAAATATTATCAATTTTAATTACCCAAGATAAATTAATCATCTTTCCTTAACTCGTGATTCTTATTATTAAACGAATTTTTTTCATATTAACTAATTCAAATATACTATAAAAACTTTTTAGCATAATGAAAAACGGGGTTATCAGCAAAAGACCAAAAAATCTTAGAATCTAGATTATTATTAAGATTATTTTGATAATACCAGCTTTCATCCCAAGCTATTACGCCTGAGAACTGAACAAACACTGAAAAAGCAAGTAAAACGAAAAATATGCCTTTAATGTTTTTGCTTTGCCAAAAACGAGAATAAATGACCGGAATAAAAAATAGAATAATAAATGGCAATAAATCTATAACCATACGATATCCATAAACTGATCCTCCCCACCAAGTAATCCACCTACTTACCAAAAAAGCATAAACAACAATCAAAGGAATTGCTAATCTTAAAAACAATAACAAATCCGTAGGAAAAATGTTTTTTTTCTTAAAAACTAGCCCCATTCCGATAAATGCAAATACTAATACCGGGGAAAAGAACAGCATGCCCCTCGCCGGACTAATAAATTGCCCAAAAAAAGCCCCCAAAACATTACCTGGATTAGTATTGCTTGTAACAGCAAGGGGGTTATATATTCCTTCTCCATATCCTATATCAGAAAATGTACCGAGGTAATGAATGTTATATAAAACAAAAAAGAGTGCTGGGGTAACAGCACCAAGCACATATTGCCAAAAATATTTTCGATACTGGATAAAGACATATAGTGATATCAGCCCAATAAAAACGATATTCAATTGCTTCACGGTAATTAGAGATGCAACAACAAAACCAAGTATCATTATTTTATTTTTTGATATTTTTTCAGAAAATAAAAGGTATATTGCTGCTGTGAGCAAAAACTGAGTACCTGTATGTTTCCAAAGATCCTGGCTGTTGATGGCCCACTGGCAAGTACCAAAAGCATAAAGAATAGTAATAATCAAAGGCCATCTGCCAAAGATGAACCGCTTCAATATTTTGTAAACAAATACAGCAGAAAGTGCGGCGAGAATCCCGGCAGCAATCCTGGCCATTGTGGTAATTGCTACTGGTGAATTTAATGCATTTGTCAAAACCGGAATAAAGTATAACGGCACCGCTAATAATGCGACGCCGGGCGGATACGACGAAACATAATGACCGTTGACTAAACGTACGGAATAAGAAATTTGTTCTGGTTTAAGTTCCGCCACAAATTCATCCAGATAAAAATCCTGATCTTTAATAATACTGATCGGCAGAATTCTATTCGGATATCCGTCAGCTGTTGCTAAAAAACGCGGGGTAAGCAAATAAACATTAAAAATAATAAAAAATAAGATGACCTCCTTACTTTTTAGTAACTTAAAGATTCTTTTTACTTTTACTCCCATTATTTTACGATGCGGTATTTAATTAGCGTCCATAAAGCAACAAATCCGTCCCGCCAGGTGATTTTTTTTCCTTCACTATACTCTCTCCCTGAATAAGAAATCGGCACCTCGTATATTCGGTATTTTCTTTTTAAAATTTTTGCGGTTAATTCCGGCTCAATGTTAAAACGGTTTGATTCCAATTTTAATCCTTCTACCACTTTTGGTTTAAATACTTTATAACAGGTCTCCATGTCTGTTAAGGTAGAATTAAACAAAATATTTGTGACTAGTGTCAAAAACTTATTCCCCAGAGAATGCCAAAACATCATTGATTTTCCTTCACCTCTGAATCTGGAACCGTAGACCACATCTGCTTTGCCGTCTAATATTGGTTTTAGTAAAATATGATATTCTTGCGGATCATATTCTAAGTCGGCATCTTGAATCAAAATTATATCACCGCTTGTTTTCTCCAATGCAGTTCGAATCGCACGTCCTTTACCGTAATTTTTTTCATGATAATAAATCTTTATTTCCTGTTCTTGAATTGTTTTTAAAACATCCCGAGTGCCATCCGATGAACCATCGTCAACCAAAATTATTTCTTTTTCGTAAGGTGCTGCCTGAACTTTTTTTAAAATCTCTTTTATCGTGTTTTTCTCGTTATAAACAGGAATAATAATTGAGAGCTTCATTTTGATATGTTTTCAATTGGTAAATTAGAATCATTTTCACTATAAAAATAAGCAATGATTAATATGCATACAATATATGTTACGTAATTATCATTAAAGAATCTTGAAAATAGCCAAAACGCAAAAATAAATACCCCATAACTATAAAGCATCGCGCTGACTGTTCTGTTTCTTTTTTGATAGCGATACAGAAAGAAAAGCAAAGGGGCAGAAACAATTGATTGCAGAATCCAAAATGGGTAATAATCGTGGATTGATTCCACGCCTACTTTTGCCATTAGCATTAATTGTGAAAAACCGTACCCGGTAATCGGATAACTGGTCGAAAGTTTCCCACTGGGGTAAAGGAATATGTCTTCCCAGAAAGCACCAAAATCCCAAATTAAAAACGGTACAATAAATACAGCTCCGATAATAAAAATCGGGTAAATTTTCTTCAATGTTGTTTTAATATTGTCAGTCAATTTTTTTGACTGATCAGATGCCTGGAAATATACAAACCACCAATAAAAAGGGATCAGCAGCCAGGCGGTATGTTTGCTTACGCAGGCTAATGCAAAAGGGATCGATGATAATAATAATTTCTGTTTTGACAATAAGTATACCGTTAAAATAATCAAAAACAGTGTGAAGATATCATTTCTACCCTCAATAAAAAATCTTAAGAACAAGGGATTTAATACAAACAGCACTGCCACGAAAAATGTCTTTTCACTCATCCCCCCTTTTTTAAACAACAGGAATATCACTCCGGCTAATGCCAGTAACAAAACTATTCTTTGATCGTACCAGTCAAATATTGTGGTGCTAACCCAATAAAATGGCGCCGATGCCAAGATATAAAAGGGGAGATAAATATTGTGATAGATTGCGGGATTTACAAAAATTTCCCCGCTCATCAGCTCCGATATTTTACCCTCACTCCACTCTGCAACCGGAGTATTGGTATAATCTTCCGTATAGAAATTTTTACCGACCAGAAGAAATTTGATCGCCTCTTCAGTCTGAACAATCCCGTCATGATAGAGCTCTCTTGGGTCTCCCTCAACCCTGTTATACATATTTGAAAAAACAGGAATCATAATTAATACCATCATTAACATAATCAATAAAACAACTTTTATTGATTTAATAATATCCACCTTGACCCGGGGCATTATATCTAATAATAAATAGGCAAAAAGAATAATAAAGGAAATAGAGTATGTAAAAATCTGACCAAAACTGGAATCATATTCAGCAGTCGAAAGCCTGATCGTTACTAGCAAGAACAATATTATCCCGGTTAATGATATACTCTTTTTCATATGCTTAGATTTTTTGATATTTGATTACCCAATACATACCGAGGTGAATCTTTTTGTCGAAAATCTTTTTAAACCCATTTTCTTCAAAGTATTTTTTCAGATTTCCTTCAGAAAATTCGTGAACATGGACATCGTGCCATACCTTTCCTTTACTTTTTGTCCAGAAATACCAAACTGCCTTAAATAGTATATTTTCTCTGGGTATACCAACTACAAACACGCCACCCGGCTTTAATAAGCGATTGATTTCTTGCGCGACAAATTCCAGATTGGGTATATGCTCAACTACATCAAACGCTGTTACAGTATCGAAAGAACTATCAGCAAACTCAATCTTTTTTTCAATATCGGCAACGGCAAAATTCAGCCTTGGATATTTATTCTTTGCATAAGCGACTGCGCTTTCGGAAATATCAAGCCCTAAAATATCATTCCCGATTTTTTTAGCAATCTCGTTGGTAAAATAACCCCCATGACAGCCAATATCAAGCACTTTTGAGCCGACCCCCGACAGTGCTTCCGGCAATATATTGGTCCTTCCTTTATGCCAGATCCATTGGAAAATGTTCTTCTTTACGCCACGATCGTAATAGTCAGGTGGCACACTACGGTGCTGTTCATCTAACTGTTCTTTGGTAATCTCACTCATTATTGATTGTTTGATATTTGATAAATTTTTGCTTCAGTATCCTCATATACTAGCTTAAAATGAGAATCCTGCTGTAAATTAAGATCCATGGCAGTGTGATCTTTTTCTAGAAACACTGTTGCATTTTGAAAATCTTTGTTAATTATATCATAGATAGCACTGCTTTCCTTACCGATTGTGATATTTACCCACTTCCAATATTTTTCTTCATCATAGATGTACATGAAGGTGGGATCGAGCCCTACAATATAGCGGTTATGTGAGTTATGGTAGAACAAAATTGGGAACTCATCCCAGTCACTATGCAGCACGATAGAGTCCTTGGGAGTATTATTTTTTAGCCAGTTACTGGCTGATTCAAACTTATTATAAGGTATGCCGTTTTTAAAACTATTCCTTTCCTGTTTCAAATCACGGATTGCAATAGTCGGGATCGTTATCAGGAAATAGACTGATAGGATTGTAAAAACTATTTTCCTGCTGTTGTATATCGAAGGTATTTTTTTTATTAATTTTGCAACATTAGCTTTTTGCAGCAGTGGGTTAAGGGCAAACGCGCCAAAGAGCATACCGAATGGGACAAAATATTCCACATAGCGCCTGGACTTCAGCGTCATCGTAAGGAAAAATATTGCCAAGATTAACAGCGTAGTTGATTTACTGTTTTGTTTTTTGAATGTCACAAAATAAACAACCAACCCGGTTAATAGAATTAAAAATAAAAATACAGTATTGGGGACTAACTCCGTAATCGAATATGGATACCATTCACCACCAACCCCAATCACGTTTTGATAATTTACTATCCCAATTTGAACCAGTTGCGCCCAGTAGTATGATAAATTATTTGGAAAATAGGGATTAATCACTAGACCTGCTAATATTCCCACTACGCTAACCAGCAACATGCCTAATTCTTTTCCGGTCAGCACTCTTTTCAACCAAGATTTATCCCTCCCAAAAAAACTTTTCAATAATCCTGATACTCTATGTTTTATTGAATCAAAAAGAATATTTACCACACCGAATAATCCAGCAAAAACAACAGTCAATAAAAATCCCCCATATGCCCAAACGAAAACGGTTGAAAAAATGAATAGTAACTTAATTCGAAAATTAAAAAGACACCACAGGATAATCATGAGGAAGATAAGGGATACTGAAGGCGCTTTTGCTAAACTTATCCTGAAGGTAAAGGGTTCTACAAATAGCAGTAAAATGCTGTACGCCCAGGCAAATCTGATTTTTTCTTTTTTCAGAAACCAATAAAAAACCGTGATCAGCCCCGCCCCCAAAAATACTGTGGCAATTTTAATCCCGATTGCCGGCTCAAATAAACTGACAAACGGAATAAGAAAAACGTGATACAGAAAATGCTGATCGGTATAAGCTTCACCTAAAATAGTATAGTCCGAGAGCCAGGGGAATCCTTGTCCTAAATTGCCATCCCTGATCAGCATGGCCATTTTCATGTGATAAAACGAATCAGGATCGGGGAAAGCCGGCGTATATTGAATATAAAAGAAAATCCCAAAAGCAACTAAAAAGACAGCCAAATAAACAAATGGGAAGTGGCTTTTGGAAATATAATTTGTAATTTTTTTCAGACTGTTTTTCATATTAATTCAAATGCCCCCGCACCTTGTAAAAGAATTGATCCTTACCAAGCATGGATATAAGAATCATTTCCAAGGCATGAGGGCAGAAAACGATTTTTCTATTTCTTCAGTTCTTGCTTAAAAAAATCAACCCAAGGAATCTTGACCGGATCAACATGATTTAGATAAGCCAAATAGTAACTCAAATAACTGCCAAACAGCAAAACTTCAAAAGACTGCAAGAGTTTAGTTTTTCCCTCTGCTTGATATGAAGAGAATTCTACTTTATTTCTTTTTACAATTTTCTTAGTAATCGGAAATCTCACTTTATTGCGCGGATGATACAATGCTGATTCAATAAACATAAAACGCAAAGCCTGCGGTATAATTTTCGGTGCCGCTAAACCTTCCAATAAATGATGGTTCAGTTCGGACAGTAAAAAGTACGCGGAAAAGTTTTTACTATTTTCATTCAACTGATTGGTAAGCGTATGGACATTCCCGGTTAAAAATTCCGCTGCCACGCAAATCGGAATTGTACCATGCAATTCTTCGGCAATCCGTTTGGCTGGATTGTTTGCCACTGCAACATTTTCCGAAAACTTTTTAATCATAAGATCCAAATGTGTAATAACTTTATTTACATCTCTTTCATCAAGATCAATTATCCCGCATCGCTTCAACAACCCAAGAATTCCAAACACGGAATATCCTACTCCCATCCGCGGCTGGTTAGAAGGATTGTAAATAGGATTAAACAAAAAGCACGGCAGATTGTTTTTCAGACAAAAATCTTTTACTTCGCCTCCGGTGGTTATGCCAATCACCTTAGCGCCTCTTTTTAATGCCTCTTTGGCGGTTGCTAAAGGCTCTTCAGTGGTGCCAGAGTAGCTGGATAATACATAAAGTGTCTTTTTATTTACGTAGGCCGGCATTGTATAACTATGTATTACACGCAGAGGTATGGGCAGCTGGTCATAAAAAAGAGAAAACAAAATATGAGCGCCCAATCCGGAGCCGCCCATGCCATTTACGACAATATTTTGCACTGATCGATATGATTTGGGTATTACTACTTTCTGAACATCGTTCCATGTCTGCTCTATTTGCTTCGGTAACAAAGAAATGGTCTCTAAAACATGCCCTGTGTCTTTCGCTTCGATCTTTTTTTGATCATCCAGTTGATTCATACTTGCATCAGTTTAATATTAATCAACTATATCAGGGATTTATTCAATTTACAAGCAAAATTTTACCATGTTCGACATTGACTTTAGCTCATTTTTTTGCTATATTATAAGAGTATTATAAAATATTTAAATATATTACTTTTTTATGTCCGGACATTCAAAATGGTCAACAATTAAAAGGTCAAAAGGTGTAACTGATGCCAAAAAAGGCACAATTTTCACTAAAATAGCTAATACTATCTCCTTGGCAGCCCGCGAAGGAGGCGGAGATCCTGATACAAATTTTAAACTGCGCCTCACAATCGATAAGGCAAAACAGGCCAATATGCCTAAGGAAAACATCGAAAGAGCCATAAAACGGGGTACCGGTGAGGGTTCTGAAGGTAAAATTGATGAAGTAGTCTATGAAGGCTTTGGCCCGGATGGCGTAGCCATTCTAATTGAGTCATTTACTGACAATAAAAACCGTACTGCACCGGTAATTCGGGCTATTTTGAGCAAAAAAAACGGCCGTTTAGCAGAAAATGGCAGTGTCAGCTGGATGTTTGACAGAAAAGGGGTTTTATTAGTCACCGCTCCAGAAAATAGCCAGAAGGAATCAGTTGAGTTGGAGCTGATTGACCTAGGCGTTGAAGATATTAAAGAAGAAGCGGAAGGTTTTACCATCTATACCACTCCGGAAAACCTGGAAAGCACCAATAAATCTTTGATTGAAAAGGGTTATACAGTTGAATATGCCAGTGTAGACCCTGTGGCTAAAACTATTCTGACCAAATCCGACGTATCCGATCCGGAAAAAATAACCGGTTTGCTGGATGAACTGGAAAATAATGATGAGGTGACCAATATTTATTCAAATTATGAATATTAAAAAGCCGGCTACTATCCTTGGTATTGATCCGGGGTTTGCATTGGTCGGTTGGGGTGTGGTTGAAGGAATTCATGATAAATTAATCGCAAAAGATTACGGCTGTATTGAAACTGACAAAAGACTACCTATAGAAAAAAGGTTGGCAATTATTTATAAAGAGCTTCAGAAAATAATTAGAAAATATAAACCGGATATTATTTCTGTTGAAGAACTATTTTTCTTTAAAAATGTTTCTACCGCAATCGCGGTAAGCCAGGCCAGAGGGGTAATACTTTTAGCCGCCGAGCAGTCAAAAGTTCCGGTACAGGAATTTACTCCGCTTCAGGTTAAACAGACAATCTGTGGCTATGGCAGAGCAGAAAAAGCGCAGATTCAAAAAATGATCAAAATAATTTTGAAACTGAAAACCACACCGAAACCGGATGATACCGCGGATGCCCTAGCTATTGCCATTTGTTCCGCCGTATCAAAAAATAATTATCTTTAAAGTATGAAGCACTCACTTAAAATAGTTTCCGTAACTTCAGAAGTCGATCCGTTTTCCAAAACCGGCGGACTAGCGGATGTCGCGCGTTCCTTGCCGAAAGCCCTGCGCAAACTGAATCATGATGTAATTATTATTACACCGTTGCATGGAGTCGTGCAGGAAAAGAAATTTAAACTGGAGCTCCTACAGAAAGAAGTGCCTGTTTATATAGACAAATCAACGACAATTAAGGCGGACTTTTGGAAAAGCTCACTTAATAATGGCGTACCGGTATATTTTATTGATCACCCAAAATTCTTTTCTTCCCATAAAAAAGTTTACGGGTCTAAAACAGAAAACCTGCGTTTTTATTTTTTTAATGTTGCCGTTTTTGAACTGCTGAAATTTCTCAATTTTCGCCCCGACGTAATTCAGGCGCACGAATGGCATACTGGTTTAATCCCATTTCTGCTTCGCGCTAGGTTTGCCGAGGACCCATTTTTCAAAAGCACCGCATCTCTTTTTACAATCCACAACCTGGCATTCCAGATGGGTAAAAATTGGTGGGAGTTAAAACCCGGTGAAAAAGATGATGGCAATACAAAACTTCCATTGTTCAAGGAAAAAGGTGCAATTGAGAATATCAATTACGCAAAACGAGGGATTGTAAACGCTGATATTATCAATACTGTTTCCGAACAGTACGCTCAGGAAATTATGACCAAAAAATACGGCCAGGCACTCCACCGCATTTTATTGAATAGAAAGGAAAATCTTTTCGGCATCGTCAACGGAATTGATTATAATGATTTCAACCCGGCCACCGATCCGGGACTTTATAAAAACTATGATTTTAATTCTTTGCATTTAAAAACAAAAAATAAATTACATCTGCAAAAAATGTTTCAGCTGCCGGAAGATCCAAAGATTCCTCTGATCGGCGTTGTATCGCGCATTACGGAGCAGAAAGGTTTTGATTTGATTTTTGATATCATGGATCCTCTAATGCGGCTCGACATTCAAGTGGTAATTCTGGGCGGTGGCGAAAAAAAATATGAGTCATCATTTAAAAAACTGATCCGCAAGTACCCGAAAAAGGTAGCTGCCCATCTGCAGTTCAACAGCCAGCATGCCACTAAGGTTTATGCAGGATCAGACATGTTTTTAATGCCATCTCGGTTTGAACCTTGTGGATTAGGACAGATGATCAGCTTGCGTTACGGTTCGATTCCGATTGTCAGAGCCACCGGCGGTCTTGCCGATACCATTACGAACTATAATCCGCGCACCCAAAAAGGAAACGGATTCACTTTTAAAACATATGATTCTCGCGATTTACTGGTTGCTATCACCCGTGCGATTGAAAACCACAAACACCGGGAAGAATGGATTGAATTGATAAAAAAAAGTATGCAGTTGAGTTTCTCTTGGAAGATACCGGCAAAAAAATATGAACTGCTATATAAAAAAGCAATCAAAAATAAACAGTTATATTTAGCTAATAAGGAATGATCAAAACCGTTTGGGCCAACTTACTGCACATTTATCAGCCGCCGGGGTGGGATGTAAAAATAATAAAAAAAGTTGCGCGTGAAAGTTATCTGCCGGTATTCCGCATTTTGAAAAAACATCCTCAGATTAGAATTACCCTCAATATCAACGGCTCGCTGACTGAACAACTGAGCGAACATAAACTGGGCGAGATTATCAGACTGATTAAACTGCTGGCGGAAAGAAAACAAATCGAATTTACAGGCAGTGCCATGTACCACACAATCCTGCCGAAATTACCCATTTCAGAAATACAGCGCCAGATTCAACTTAATACCAAAGTTAATACCAAATATTTTGGTAAGTCGTACCAACCATCCGGGTTCTTCCCGCCGGAAATGTGCTATAGCGATAAAGTCGCTAAAGCACTGGTAAAAGAAAAATTTTCCTGGATTGCGCTGGATGAGATTGCCTACCAAAAAAAGAGAGGGCTAGTTAACTGGAAAAACGGATACCACATAGAAGGAACCCCGCTGAAAGTAGCATTTCGCAATCACAACATGTCCGACCTATTTACTGTTAAACCGCAAGCGGAAACAAAGAGGGAATTTAGAAAAACCTGCTGCACAGGAGAACCACTATTTACTGCTTTTGATGGGGAAACACTCGGGCACCACCGACCAGGGATGGAAAAGGTATTTAAAGAACTGACCTTGGATAAAAAAATCCAGACAGAGACATACTCCGATGCTTTAAAACAATACAGCTCTTTCAAATCCATCACTCCCATCGCTTCCAGCTGGGCATCCTCTGAAAAGGAGTTGAAAAACGGGATTGCTTTTGAACTGTGGGATCATCCGAAAAATCCGATCCACAAATTACAATGGCAACTCTTTGACCTGGTACTTGCCACGGTCAAAGAATCAACCAAGGATAAAAATTTTGATTCAGCTCGTAAATTATTGGACAGGAGTATGAGCAGTGATTTCTTCTGGTGGGCATCGGCCCATCCGTGGTGGAGCGTAGAAATAATCGAAGAAGGAGCTAATAGATTAATGGATTTAATTAATACACTGAAAAATCCTCCGATCAGTAAATTAAAAAATGCCAGACTGCTTTCCGAGCAAATTAAAAAACTAGCCCATCAGTGGCAATATTCCGGCCGTGCTAAAAAAGAAAAGAAGATGTTTTTAGCAGGCTATAATTATAAGCCTTACATGGCTGGGAAAAAAGAAACTTAAACGAAAAAAAATGTATTGGATAAATTTTTTACACATCTACCAACCGCCGACCCAGAAATCTTACTGGGTTAAGAAAATCGCCAATGAAAGTTATAGGCGCCTGACTAAGGGTTTGAAAGCGGACCCCAAAGCAAAAGTGACGCTGAATATTAACGCAGCGCTGGTTGAGTTGTTCGAAAGGGACGGATGTATGGATGTAGTTGCCGATTTGAAAATGCTATCGGAAAGAGGGCAGATTGATTTTACCGACTCCGCCAAGTATCATGCTTTTCTCCCATTAATGCCGGAAAAAGAAATAGAACGGCAGATTAAACTGAATCACGAAACCAATAAAAAGTATTTCGGTAAATCTTACCAACCGAAAGGCTTTTTCCCGACGGAAATGGGTTATGCCAAAAAGGTTGGTGACATCGCTTCCAAACTGGGATATAAATGGATCATTTTAGATGAATTGGCATTCAACGGAACTACTGGCGCCATCAAGCCGGATACAATTTATCAGCTTAAAGGCAATAATAATCTGAATGTTTATTTCCGCGATCGGGAAACCAGTTTCCGGATTTTGTCCGCTGAAATCGGCATGAGTGTTTTTTCCAGCGACATGTTGGTTAAACTGCTGGGCGACCGGGTAAACAAAAAAGAGTATTTAATTACCGCCATGGACGGTGAAACCTTCGGTCACCATCGACCGGGACTCGAAGATCTGCTCTTTGATCTATACAAGACCAAAGAGCTGGAAAGCGTTTTCCTGTCGGATGTTGATCAGTTTTTTACCAAAAAGGCGGAGGTGCAACCGCTCGATTCCAGCTGGGCATTGATGAAAAAAGATATCGAACGCAATACTCCATATTCCCGCTGGAAGAGCGATGATAATCAGATCCATACCTGGCAATGGGAATTGACCAATATGGCGATTGAGGAAGTAAACGGCATGGACCAGGGTTCACCGGTGTATGAAAAAGCAAGAAACGCTTTGGATAAAGCTGTGCATTCCGACCAATACTGGTGGGCTTCCGCACAACCTTGGTGGAGTATTGAAATGATCGAGGTCGGTGCCAAAGAGTTTAAAGATATCCTGCAGACCTTGCCGATTGATCAGAAGAAAAAAGACAAAGCACGCGATCTGTATTTAAACATCATCCAAGAGTCATTTGAATGGCAGCGTACCGGGAAGGTAGAAGAGTTGAGCAAACTCGCGGACGAAGATGTCACCCAGAGGATCACCGCGGAAATGCCATACATCCCGCAGGAGGAATTTGATAAGATCGTCGGCAACCTGGAAAACCAGATGCTCACCGCGGCTAAATCACAGGAATATGAGCGGGCGGCGCAAATTCGGGATCGCGTTACCGAATTGAAAGAAAAAGAAAGCGAACTAACTAAAAAATAAAACAGGAACTATGAAAAAAGAAGATCGTTCAATTCTCCGCCACGCAGTCAGCATCCGCATCATGGAAAAATTCTTTAAAGAAACCATCATCCCAAAATTCTATAAGGGGGCGAAGCTGGTCGGTTTTGAATTGAAAGATCAAAGTCCTTACAAATTTAAAAAATCCGTTCGCTATACTTTGAAACTAGAATATCCGGATGGCAAAACAGAACAAAGAATTATCAGGGCAAATGTTCCGAGCGCTCACCAGGCCTGGGAAATAAAAAATTCCGACCAGGCGATGCAGGCAATCTACAGTAGGGGTTTCGACAGCGGCAGATATCAAATCACACGCCCGCTTGGTAATTACCCCAAATGGCGGATGCTGGTTTACGAAGAATACCCGGGTAAGATTTTCACTGATTTGATTCTGGACGGCAAGCCGGGTTTGGAAAAACAGGCGCTACTCGCATCCAACTGGGTGGCCAAATTCCATAATCTAAAAATCAAAAACGGCAGAACAAAAACTCTAAAACGGATCCAGGATGAGGTAGGATTCTTTGTCAACGATTATAAGAAATTTTCTCCGGAGTTAGAAGCGGAAGGAAAATTATACCTCGAGACATTCCTGAAAAGATATAAAAAATATTACCAACCAAACCGGCACTGCTTAATCCATGGCGATTTGAATTCCAATAATATTGTATTTAACGGGGATAATGTCGGCGTGATTGATTTCGGCAACGCCTGGAAGTTTGATCCATTCTGTGATATCGCCAACTATTTTGTCCAGATGGAACTTTTAGGCTGGCAGAAAAGAGCTTCATTAAAAACTATCCACAAACTGCACGATATATTTCTGAAAAATTATCTCAAAAAAACCAACCAAGATACCAAAGCGGCCAAAGAGCAGATAGATCTATGGAAAGTCTGGTGGGTAATGCAGATTACCGCGTTCTGCGTTTCTATTTTAGTTGATACCAAAAAAAACAGAGCGGCTGTCCAAAGAACAATTATTGACCACACATTCCCGGAAGCAAAGCGACTGCTTAATTTATAACCAAGAAGCAAATGAAATATTGCGACCTGCATTTTCATTCTCATTACTCCGGAGGCGATTTAAGTTGTGACGAATTGGTCAATCGGGTTGTTGAGAGGAATATTATGGCGATTTCACTGACTGACCACAACACAATCTTCGGGGTTAAAGAAATCATGACGATTGGAAAGCAAAAAGGGGTTGCGGTTGTACCAGGAGTAGAAATATATACCGACTATAAAGGTAAAGGATTGCATTTACTGGGCTATGGTTTTGATCTTGATAATCAAGAGTTAAACAGAACGCTCAATACACTACAACAACAACATTTGGCGAATATTAGGAAAGCACTCGACCGCCTGGAAGAATACGGGTTTACCGTTGATAGGGGAAAAATTGATTCACTGATCACGAAATATCTGAGCGTGGCGGAGATTATTGCCATGCTCTCCAGTTTTCCGGAAAACAAAGAGTTAATCCGGAAAGACTGCGGGAAACCAGACCCTGACCTGTTCGAAATTATTAATAAATATTTTTCTAAAAGATCCTTCTGCCCGATCATACATACCAGCTTACTTACTCCAGACGCAATTAGTCTGGTAAAAAATGCCGGCGGATTAGCCGTTCTGGCTCACCCGGGACACAAACTGACCTGGGAAGAAGATACGATAATTCTGGAACTGAAAGAAGAGGGGCTGTCTGGCATTGAAGCAATCTCCCCTTATCATAACTGGCATCAGGTAGAACATTATCAATACTTTGCCAAAAAACACAGCTTGCTGATGACCGGCGGATCGGATTTCCACAGTGAAACCAGATCCAGAGGGAATATCGTTAACAGTATGCAGGACTATATGAAAATGCCTTATACTATTTATGATAATTTAAAAAAATATCTATGAGAGAACTACCATCGATACCCTATATTGATCCGCAGGAGGAAGCGCGTAAAAAACGTGATCAGGCGGGGTTGCCACCAAAAGAAAGCGAAGCTGGTGAGCAGAGGGAATTAACTAAATATATCAGTAAGTGGTGGCAGGGCGATGCCCACTCCCATTCGACAAAAAGCACTCGGGAAGAAACCGGCGATTACGAGGGATTGTACCACCCACAAGAAATTATGAAATACTACCAGAGAATCGGACTTCGGTTTGTCGCTTTTTCCGAACACTCTTCCAACCCACGCAATCCCGAAAAACTTTCACCCGCAGATCCAATATCCCAATCACTAGTATCTGGCGCGAAAGAAATTGAAGAGATTAACCGGGAAGGAAACTTTGATATCATCGCCTTCTCCAGCGTTGAGGCCAATATCATGTTTGATGATAATGGAAAGGCAATCGTGGATGTTCCGGATGAGATTTTGGCCAAGCTGGATTTAGTAGTTGCTTCACGTCATGTTATTGCCAACGAAAAAGAACCATCTGCTATCAAGGAGTCACTACTAGCCACTGTTAGAAACGGCCATGTGGATGTTATCGGTCATCCTGACCGTTACACCAGAAAAGACAAAGAAAAATCACCGGAGTACTGGGAGGAATACTGGAGTGTTTGGCAGGAAATCTTGGATGAAATGGTAGCTCAAAATAAAGCATTTGAAATAAATTTAAACTGCCAACCTTCCCGCAAACTGCTCGAAATGGCGGCAAACAGTGGGGTACGTTTCAGTTTAGATCTAGATGCCCATGATTTCAACCAGTATAAATCAGGTGGCAAAGAAGTTACCGGCGAGAAAAAGAAATGGGCAGCGGGTGATGCAAACGATGGAGATATTGAAATTCTGAACAAATACCGGATCGAACGGATGACTAGCGGGCCGGGTGTCAGAATAATTGTCCGACTGGTCAAAGTATTAAAAAAATTGGAATCTTTGGGAGTTTTTCCGGATCGCGTAATTAATTCCTCACCGGAAAATTTAGTTAATTTTTTGACAGAGGTTAGAGGCAAATCAACCAGCAACCTAATGTTTCTTAAAGAGAAACATGGTCTCATAAGAGAATAATAAATCTTAATTAAAATATATGAATGATAGTAAATTCCTTCCAGGAGGAGACCCTGGAGAATCAGATGAATCAAAAATCAATTTTAATGTATTTGAACCACCGGAATTAACGGATGGAATGCAGGAGAGGGTAAAGCAAACTGAAAATGGGCAACCCCTAAAAAAGGAGATGGTTGATGCTAATGGCAATGTACTCCATCGTGAAGAGCGTTGGTATCAAAAGGATCAAGAACCTTCACCGGACACTTTAGCGGGTCATCGTCAGCAATTCTTCGGCTATGATGATCAGGGAAGACAAATAGAAGAATTAGGTCAGACACTTTCAACACAGGTAGGTGACCCTAAACACGAAAATCAGTGGCGTATTAACACACAGTACGGTGAAGGAGACAGCAAAACTCAGACCGGAAAAATCGAATCTGGAGTTGACGCCGGACATTCCTGGAAAATAACCAGAGATGTTTACAAAGACTTCGGCGACGGCAGAAGAATCCTGATTGAAGCAACCGAAATCCTGGAACAGGGACAGAATCCTGAAAAGCCGGAAGTAGGACCGATCTCCCAAAAACTGAAATATTTCGACGGGAATAAATGGGTTGGTGATAAAATAAAAAATATGCAGACCGGGGAAGAAACTGAAACTCTCGCCAAAGACGCTAAACAATTACCTAATTGGGGTGAATAAAAATTATGAAAAAAATAAAAGTTCTGTTCGTCGCATCTGAAATTACTCCTTTTGCCAAAGTGGGCGGATTAGCCGATGTGGTGGGAGCACTGCCAAAAGCTTTGAAGCAACTGGGGATTGACGTCCGGGTGATCATGCCAAAATACGGCGTAATTGATGAAAAAAAATATGGACTTAAAAAAATTGTGGAAAATGTCAGCATCCCTTTCAAAAACAAAGAAGAAAATGTCAGCATCTGGAAGACTAATTTACCAAACAGCTCTGTCCCAGTTTATTTCGTCGACCATCCGGAGATTCTGGGGGAAAATGATATTTATTACGGCGACATCGGCGGAGACTTCGGCAAGGAAACCAGACGTTTCACATTTTTTGCTCGTTCGGTTTTAGAACTGTTCGGATCGCTGAAATGGACGCCGGATGTAATCCATTGTCATGACTGGCATGCCAGCATTATGATCCCGATGATTAAAATACTGCACAGCAAAGAAAAGGAACGACCGGACTTCCCTACCGTACTTACGATCCACAATCTGGCCTTCCAGGGGAAGTGCTCACCGGAAAAAGTATTTGATAAGCTGG
The DNA here is from genome assembly GCA_041664365.1 of Patescibacteria group bacterium. NCBI lineage: Bacteria > Patescibacteria group bacterium. Next base: position 57,819 of record JBAYKW010000007.1, on the reverse strand, counting down.
GGGTTACCGAAAAAGACTGGCCGACTTTGAGTGAACGGTTCGGTAAAAACAATGACATAAACTTTTTGCAACAGGCGATTTTGAACAGCAATATCATCAATACCGTCAGCCCAACTTACGCGAAAGAGATTCTCACGGAAGAATTTGGCGAAGGATTGGAAGGGACGTTGGCGAAAAGAAAAGAAGATTTATATGGAATTTTAAATGGCATTGACCAGGACCATTTCAACCCGGCGAAGGATCCGCAAATTAAAATAAATTATTCTATTAAGGATATCGAGAAAAAGGATGACAATAAGCTGATCCTGCAAAAAGCCGTCAATTTGCCTGAGAATAAAGAAATTCCGGTAATTGGCATGGTTTCCAGGCTGACTGACCAAAAAGGATTGGATCTGATTCTTGAAATCATTGATGAACTTGCTACACTGGAAGTACAGATGGTCTTTTTAGGAACCGGCGAAGCGGTGCTGGAAGAAAAACTGAAAGCGGAAGCGGAAAAGCATTCGGAAAAGGTGGCGGTAGTAATTGGATTTAAAGCTGACCTGGCACAGGAAATTTATGCCGCATCCGACCTGTTTTTCATGCCTTCCCGATTTGAACCATGCGGTCTCGGACAAATGATCGCCATGCGTTACGGAACTGTACCGATTGTCAGAGCTACCGGCGGGTTAAAGGATTCCGTCCAGAATTACAATGCAGGGTTAGGAACCGGAACCGGGTTTGTATTCCAGAACTATCAAAGCGACGAACTGTTGGCCGTTACCAAAAAGTCTCTGCAAATTTATCAGGATAAAAAACTCTGGCGAAGATTGGTGGTTAATTGCATGAATCAGGATTTCTCCTGGACTCAGTCGGCGCAAAAATATATTGAACTATACGAAAAATCATTAAATTCAAAATAATTACCATGAGCGAAAACGTCCAAAAATCTGAAATAAGAAAAGATTACATCCAAGATAAATATGTGATCATTGCACCCCGCCGGGGAAATCGCCCGCATGATTTTGAACAGATTGTCAGTAAAATAACCAGGGAGAAAAAATGTGTTTTCTGCCCGGAAAATATTGAAAAGGATTTGATCATCAGAAAATATGACGGACAGGGGAAAAACTGGTCGCTCCTGACACTAAAAAATAAATTCCCGGCCGTAACTTTGGACAATCCTAATGCCTACGGCGTTCAGGAATTAGTGATTGAAACACCGGATCACGCGACTGAACTGGAATATCTGCCGGAAAGCCACATTAAAAAACTATTTGACGTTTATGCGGAACGGACTTACGAAATTTCAAAACTGGATAAAATCAAATATATATTAATCTTCAAAAATGACGGCGGAAAAGCGGGGCAGTCAGTCGCCCACGCTCATTCACAGGTATTCGCCACCGAATTTCTCCCCCCGCACCTCATGGATAAATCGCAAAAAACCCAGGAGTATAAACTGGAAAAAGGAACTTGTGTCTATTGTGATGTAATAAAGGAAGAACGCAAAGGACCACGTTTTGTCTTTGAAGATAAAAACGTAATTGCCTTTACTCCTTATGCTTCCATCCACAACTACGAAATCTGGATTATGCCCAAACGTCATCTGGATAATATTACAGTTTTAACCAGCGCGGAGAGAATGTCATTTGCCAAGATCTTGAAAAAGGTTTTACTCAAAGTTGCGGAACTGGGGCTTCCTTACAACTACTATTTCCATCAGGTTATCAATGATGAAGACCAGCATCTATATCTGAAAATAACCCCGCGGGGGTCAATCTGGGCGGGTGTGGAAATTGGATCAGGTGTAATTATTAATTCCGTTTCACCAGAAGATGCTGCAGAATTTTACCGAGGATAAAAAGAATAAATATATAGCCAATAAAAAATATCTAAATTTTTTACGTTCACGAGCAATTATTATTTTTGGAGTACTTGCAGTCGTGCTGGTACTTTTTATTTTCCTGGCAAGAAACTTTTTATTCACCCCGACAATTACGCAGGTTAGTCCGCAAGCTTCTGAAAACATAGACCTTTCTACATCAATTGTTATTGATTTCAGCCGTCCGGTAGATCGGCAGACGCTTTCAGTTTCCCTTTCACCCGATATTGAAGGTGAGTGGCATTTTGAAGCGCCTTTATTCAACCGACGTTTTTTCCGGCGCATCCGTTTTGTACCAAACCACACACTACTTGCGGGGACTACTTATCAAGTTGATTTAAAAAATATTCAAAGCCCGCTTCCGGTAGGTAAAACAAGTTCATCCACTTTTCAATTTACAACAAGACCCCTGCCGGATATTTTTGCGGTATTCCCTGAAATACGTTCACAAAACATTTCACCAGCTACCCCAATTACCATTGAACTGACCGAACCGAACCCTGATATCGCTGAATTCGAGTTTGTGTTCGATCCGGAAATTGCTTTTCTAGAAACAATTAATGAAACAAAAAATCTATATACACTCACACCGACTGAACCGCTTGAGCAATCAACAAGATATAATTTAACTGTTTTCAGGGTTAGCGTATCTCGTGATATTTCAACCCGCGAAATCGTGCATCGCAGTGAGCCAGAAAAAATGTATGACGGCGCTTTTAAGACAATCGCGCCACCACTAATAGCTGAATCGACTCCAACTGGGAAAGCGGTTTTTATTGACACACCGATTTCTGTTACATTTACCAAAGCAATGGACTTGGAATCCTTGCGCGCGAATTTATCAGTCACGCCGGACATCAACCCTAGCATCACACTTTCTGAAGATGCCACAGTTGTAACTGTCACCCCTGCTGCAAAATTAGCTTACGGAACCGATTATGAAGTTATGATCAAAGCTGATACAAAAACTCAAGGTGGTGGCTATCTCGAAGAACCTCTTTCATATAAATTTACAACCATTGGAGAAATTAAAGTACTCCGTACATCTCCGGGGAACAATGCCACCGGAGTTGGGAGTAAAAGCGGAATTCGAATCGCATTTAATCAGGAAGTAGATCATGTGTCAGCCGAAGCACATATTACACTTGAACCAAGTATACCACTTACCTTTCGCTGGGAAGGGAACACGATGATTATCCAGCCATCAGACGCTTTCCAGAATAATTCAACCTATAAACTGAATTTAAAAAGTGGCATAGTAAGTGTGCACGGGCTCGATCTAACAAAAGATTTATCATATTCTTTCACAACAGAACCGGAAGTAGTGAAGCTTACTATCGCAAGCGACCTGCAGGATTTACCTTTATCCTGCGAGGCCGCCGCCTTGAAAATGGCGCTGGCTGGTAAAGGAGTTTCTGTCTCAGAAAGCGACATTATGGCCTATGTCGGTTACGATACTACACCACACTCCGGCGCAACTTGGGGTGATCCATATGAAGCTTTTGTCGGCGATATCCGCGGTAGACAGAATACCTCCGGCTACGGTGTCTATTGGGACCCAATTGCCCGCGCAGCCAACCACTGGCGTCCCTCTGAGGCCTTTACCGGTTGGACTGTGACACAAATCACGGAAGAAATCAGCAAAGGCAACGCGGTTGTTGTGTGGGGAGTTTATGGCTCCGGCTATGAAGATTCCTGGCACACACCCGCCGGAAAATATATCTATGCCTGGAAGGGCGAACATGCCCGCACCGTCATCGGCTACGTCGGTAATAAAGATAACCCAACTCAGATTATTTTAAATGACACTTATGCCGGGCAAATTTATTGGACCAAGGCCCGCTTCGAACAGGACTGGGGCATTTTCGGCAATGCCGGAGTCGTCGTCCGCTAACCAATTTTTATGCAATTGAAATCACAATCCATTACCCGAGGCGCTTTAGTTTTGGGCGCAGCATCATTACTGAGTTATCTACTTGGCTTGTTTCGGGACCGCCTTCTGGCTTCGACATTCGGCGCCGGTGCCGCGCTTGATGCATATAACACCGCGTTTATCATCCCGGATGTTATTGCCAATCTCTTATTTGCCGGTGTTTCTCTTTCGGTACTGATGCCGGTCCTGACCGATATCACTGCGCGCAAACAAAACTCTGAAGCATTTCGTGTTGCAAACACAGTACTCAACCTTACAGCGATTGTCCTGACCATACTTTCAGTAATCGTTTTCTTTTTGATGCCGGTGCTGATCAGACTGGTGGCGCCAGGATTTGACGGTGAACAAAGAACGCTTACCGTCGAACTGTCCCGCCTGATGCTGCTCTCGCCACTGCTTTTTTCACTTTCCAATGCATTCGGTTCAATCCTAGTTTCCATGAAACGGTTTGCCAGTTATGCTTTTTCCCCCGTTTTTTATAATATCGGTATTGTTGGTGGCCTATTAATATTCAGTGAAAAATTCGGCATCCATGCCGCTGTTATCGGCACTATTGCGGGTGCTTTTTTGCATCTGCTGTTTAGATTTGTGGAACTGATCCGCACACCATATCGTTATACTCCCATTCTGGATTTAAAACACCCGGCACTCCGCAAGATCGGCACGCTGATGGTCCCGCGCATGATTAATCTGATGGCGGTTCAGGCAAATCTCTGGGCGTGGAATGCCATTGCATCAACACTCGCAGTCGGCAGTATCGCCGTTTTTAATCTTTCCAGAAATTTGCAAAGTCTACCCGTCAGTTTATTCGGGATTGCGCTGGCCACCGCTGTTTCACCGACACTAACCGATACCGCCAGTACCCGTGACTGGCCAAAATTTGTGGAACATATCCGCCGTACATTTTCCCGGATCCTTTTTTTTACCTTGCCGGCTGGCGTAGGTATGTTCCTACTCCGCTTCGAGATAACGGATGTGCTTTTTAGTGGTGGGCAATTCACAGATGCCAACATGCGTGCCACCGCTTTCACGCTCGGCGTCTTCTGCCTGGTAACACCTTTAGAAAGCGTCGTCCATCTGCTGCTACGCGCATTTTATGCTCAACTTGATACCAAGACTCCGCTCTTAATTTCTCTGGCAATGACCGCCACTAATATCGTCAGCGCGCTTGCCTTCACAAAATGGATCGGCGTTGCGGGACTTCCACTTGGATTTGCTATTGCGAATGCATTGCAATTAACATTACTATTACTAATCCTCCATAAACGCGTACAGGGATTCCATATTGCCTCTTTCATCACAACTACCCGTACCAGTATTATTGCCACGCTGGCTATGTCAGCTATTCTCTCCGTTTATTTGTGGTGGTTCCGTTCCGCTTTCACAGCCGGAACATTGACGGGGATTATCCAAATCATCAGCGGGGTTTTAATCGGTGCATTCGTTTATTTTTTGGTAAGCAATGCCCTGCGTGATGAAAACACAACTATCGTCCGTTCCTGGTTTACGCGCCTTAGTGGCTTGACAAAGCGGTCATGATGTAGTAACCTTCCTGATCCAATCAAAAAACCATGAAGAAAAAATTATTCATCAGCATAATTATCATCACCGCATTACTCGCCGTACTTTACTGGTACCGCGTGCCGGTTTCTGATTGGGTTAAAGAGCAGTTTGAAGAACCGGTACCTGATGCTGTTTCATATAATGATATTTCAGCCAATACAAACACGAAGGCGTCAAACGAAAACCGAAATACCAATTCTGCTAATGTCAACTTGAATCAAGTAAATGCAAATGTCGCAATTAACATACCAAAAACACTCAATCTCGATGTACCCTTTACTTCACAAGCCCCGCTTGCAAATTGGGATGAAATTCACGAAGACACTTGCGAAGAAGCGGCGCTTTTGATGGTACATCGTTTTTACGAAAACAAACCGTTTGAAGACACTCAAACCGCCGACAATGAGCTGCTCGCGCTGGTAGATTTTCAAAATGTCCAATATGGCGATTATAAAAGTACTTCCGCGGAAGAAACCGCTCAGTTGATCAAAGATTTTTACCATTACAAAAGAGTGGATGTAGTTTATGACATCACAATTAATGACATTAAACAACAAGTTGCTCAAGGAAAACCAGTGATTCTGCTCTCCGCAGGACGCGAGCTTGGCAATCCGAATTTTAAACAACCGGGTCCGCTCTATCACGCGCTGGTGGTTAAAGGCTGGACGGAAACACAGATTATTACCAATGACCCCGGCACCCGCAAAGGACACGACTATGTCTATGATCCGGATGTTCTGATCAATGCCACTCATGATTGGAACAACGGCGACCCAACAAATGGTCGGAGAGTCATGATAGTTATCTATCCAGACAACTAGTTATTAAGACTAACATATTAATCTAAAAAATCCCTCGCTAATGAGGGATTTATGCTATTTATTTAATTTTATTTCGTAATTCTGTCGTGGATTGCTTCCTTTAATCCGCGCGAAAAATTACAACCCACGATCTGACAATATTTTATCTGCTTTCTTTCACCAGAGGCATTTTTTAACATTAATTCTATGTCTTGATTGTTTATATTGCCAATCGCTTTCCTTTTAAAACAAAACGCAACATCTCCACCTGGATATATCACCAGATTCCTTTGCCCGGCAAAACAACGGTATTTCAATATGTCGGGTGGGTTCAAATAATACTGGCGTATCGCTTTAATATTGGGCAAGGAATTCTTGATACCCTGGTTATGTTTTTCCACCCAGTCGAAGAAACTGACCACATCTTCTTTCTCCGGCCAAAGGTCAGGAATCAGATTATTATCCTTCTGGTCTTTTGATTCCGCTGATTCAATTTTTTCATCCAAAGGTTGAAGAATGATTGAAGTGTTCGGTAATTTTTGAAGATACTGAATAAGTGCCGGAGCAGTTTTAATATTTTTCGTTGTAACTAACAAACCAATTTCAAGTGGAATCTGCTTTTGGGTAATCAGTTCTACCGCTCTTTTAGCATGCTGAAAGGCCAGACTGTGCCCGCGCATACTATTATGTACTTCTTCCTCTAAACTGTAGAGTGATATCTTAATCAGATCTAAACCGGCCTGTTTCAATTCATCCAAGTTTGTTTCATTTACCAGTAATCCGTTGGAGTTCAATGCAACTTTATTAAAATGTTTCTTTAATTCCTTGATTAAAAATATTACTAGGTCTTTTCTGATTAACGGCTCTCCGCCATTGATTTCTACGAAAGTATTCGGCTTTAATGTGTGAGTCAATTTTTCAATAATCTTTACCCAATCTTCTTGCTCCAATTCTTTCTCAAACGGTTTCTGCCAGATCGAACAGGATTGGCATTTGAAGTTGCATTTCATGGTGATCACCAAACTTAAGAACTCCGGCGAGAGCATGTAACGGCCGGTTTGGAAACTCAGTTCCTTAGCTAGTTTGTTTAATATTTTATTCACAATAATAATTTATTTTAATAAATCATCTAATTCACAAGAAAGTAGAGCGGACTTATTTAATAATATTTGTTCTTGCTGGTTTAAATGATCAGTAGTCATCCGTATTAGTTTAGTAGTAATAATTTCACCCAGCATTATGTGGTTTGTTTTTTTAAGATACCGCTCAATCTTTTGGTAAAATAGCTCGGCATATTCCATTAATTTATCCTGCGACGGAGGATGGCTTGTCCATCCATTACTATTAAATTCACACAGCCTCTTTACTTTTTCACTAACCTTGACTGCTAAATCCCCTTCCCCATATTCAATCCAATAATCACTAATACGAAATATGATTCTCGCTTGATTTCCATCTTCAATATTATACCAATATATAAAATAAAATATGTCAGTATGAAATTCTTGGGTTATACTTATTTTTTCGAGAGTGGATACGGTATGAATTCTATAGTCTTTGAGATATTGTAGATAACTATCCCTCCAATTAATGAGCCAATTATTTATAAAGGCTTGATCCATAAAAAGAGGGGTTAAATCATGTTTAAGATTTACATCTGTTTTTGGATTGTTTAATATCTTAATGGTAATATTATTGAATAGTTCTTTTGGATCTGCAAACTTAATATCTTTGGCGGATAAGTAATCCAAATCAGGTACAATTTTTTTATTCATATACCAAAGCAGATCATATATATCACGTCCTTTTTCTTCATGTACCACCCTACCAACTCCACGTGGCCCTCGTAGAAAAATTGCGGCAATTTTACTTGCCATGAGCGCGGATAAATTATACGTTTTAATTACAAACGAAAGTTGATTCTCGTTCTTTGGTATGTGCTCTACAACTACCGTTTTTGGTGCGACAAAATGATTTAGATCGATTTTTATATGCACCTGCTTAGAAGCAAACCCCAAACCGAGCTCTTCTCCTATATGAAATTTTAATGTGACACCCCTATTATTTGTAATCCCAATACTAAGAGAACTAGAATCGATATTATATATATTTTCAAAATGGACGGCTATTTCTACCTTCAGTTTTTCCAGAAAATCGTTTGTGATTACGTGATTAACCTCAAAATCTAAATCAACCGACATCCTATTAAGATCATGACAAATGCGAAGCGCTGAACCTCCATACATAATCCAGTTGCTGTATTCTGGATGGTGATAAATAAAATTAAGCACATAAAACTGTAGGTATTCCTTTATTGAGTTGCGTTGAGTTTCCGCATCAACCCCTTCATATGCAGAAATTTCTTCTATCTTTTTTTTAAGTGCTACAATGATTTGATTATCCATGACGTATATTTTTATTTATCATAAAATAAAATCTCTTCCGCTCTTCTTCGCCCAATTCACTAATATCAATGCGTAAGTCTTCAATTATTGAATCTACATCGTTAATCTTTATACCTCTAAATTGTCTTGTTTTGAAATAAAGTAAATCAAATAAAGCCTTAGAGGGGGAGGCAATAAAAAATTCAAACTTATCTTTTACAAAAGAAAAGTCAGAAAATAAGTTCTTCTTTACAGACTGATATGAAAAAGTACCAATTTTTGTTTCATAATTTCTTGTGACTCTTGGTGTAATTGATGTGATTGTATGTATTATTTCAGTAGAAAGATTGTAGTACTGAAGAGCGGCCCAAGAACTTATATATGAAGGCTTCTTAATAATATTCGCAAGAAAAAATGAATATGACAGATTATCCTTGTTACTATTATAAAAGTCCATCGACACATATAAACCTCTTTTTAAAGAGATTATTTCTTTTTCCTTAAGAAAACGGCTTATATATGTATCAATAGTGCTATCTTTTAGACTATAGCTATTTTCGGCTTTACCTAATTGACAAATAAGATCTTTAGTAAAATATGGTAAAGATGTTAGCTCTTCAAGGAGATTACTTTTTGATTTACGTTTCATATGTATGACATTATTGTATCATAACTGAAACATGAAGTCAATGGTGATACACCAAATATACCAATGCCAATATAAATTTACTACCTCACAAACTTAAAAACTCCGGCGAGAGCATGTAACGGCCGGTTTGGAAACTTAGTTCCTTAGCAAATTTGTTAATTATTCTATTCATACAAAATCGATTCCTCTGTTTTTTTGCTAGTGGTTATTTGGATTGTACTCTTTTAAAAATTCTTTAACATTAGGATAAATCTTTTCCTTGGACGCTTCCTCCTTTGTAAAAAATCTTATTTCCACGCATTCTTTGGAAGAAGTAAAATTTAGATCTTTTACCTGTGTTTCATATAGTATATTGGCTTTCCACTGACCGTTCATATGCAAAGCCGTTATAAAATAGGACGGATTCTTTTTAATATGGATAACTTCCAATCCCGTTTCTTCATTTAACTCCCTTATAATACAATCATGAGAATTTTCCCCGAAATCAAGTCCACCCCCAGGGAGGTCCCAATAACCATTTTCTTCCAATAAAAGTAAAAATCTTTTTTTATCGTCCAATATCAAAGCTTTAACACTGGTCCTGTAAAGCTTATTTGGGATTTCGGTCATATGTTTGGATTTATTTTAACATTAACTCCGCTGATAAAGTGAATCAAATTTTTTGTTCATCACTTATAAACCCCCACTTAACCAAAGTATTTTTTTCTAATCGCCTAAATACTATTTGCTCTATAAAAATACTTACTAAAGAAATGACTACGATACCGGCCATTACCTTGTCAAAATCAAAAAACCATTGGGACATCCATATAAATTTTCCTAACCCCCCGATTGTCGCAACCAACATTTCCGCTCCAATCAAAGATCTCCAAGCAGAACCAAAACCTACTCTAAGCCCCGTCATAATCTGAGGAAGAGCGGATGGCAGAAATACATCAAACACAATCTTAGTTTTACTAAAACCGAAATTCTTTGCCACCAAAACATATTCGATATTAACATTTTGAATCCCGCTGATAACATTGTAAATAATCTTCATGAAGCTGGAAACAAAAATAACAAACCAAATTGCCTCTCTGGTAAATCCTAAAAACAGTATCATAAACGGAAGCCAAGCCAATGATGGTACCGGGTAAATTGCAGACAAGAATGGAAAGAAAATTTTATGGACAGTTTTATTAACCCCCATCAAGGTGCCGAGTACTACAGCACAAATTATTGCAAAAATATAGGGCGGGATCAGATTGAATATACTGACTGATATCAACTTTAAAAACGTTCCATCAGTAACCATCTGCCAAAAAGATGAGACAGTCTGAAGCGGGGAAGGAATCAGCCATTTTAGGTCTTGGTTAAAATAGTAAAACAAATCCCAAACAACTAAAATAGTCAAAAATGGTATCGACCCCAATGCAATTTTTCTTATTTTTCGCTTAGTAAATTTCATCTTGAGCATTTTTTAATTTTTCCTCAAAACTCAGATCAAAGATCTGTTCCACACTCAGCGCTGTTTGTATATCTCCTATTTCTTGCGCTACTTTCGAAATTTCCACGACATCCGAAGGTTCATACCAAAGAACATATTTTACTGTTTTCCATTGTTCTTTTAATTCTTCGACAGAAAAGACTACCGCTCCTTCAGTTGCTTCTTCTATTTGTTTGGAAATGATTACCGCTGCATCATCGGGGTTATCCTTAATATATCTTTGACTTTCAATAATTGCATCAATAAAACTGCTGATTTCTTCTTTATTTTTTTCCAAAGAATCTGTATTAACGGCAATAACTGTTCTGGGCATTGGTTTGTCTGCATAACCTTTTGTTATCCACTCTTCGAAAACAACCGCTCCATAATCAAGATATATTTTTTCATTGTATTCTCCTGCCACCGCTACATCAACCACCTTCTTCTCCATTAAGGCAAGGGGGCGCAGATTACCCTCAATATCTTCAAAAGTTATCGTATTGATAGGGATATTCTCTTTCCTAAGAGCATAACCTAACGAGATGTTGGAACTTTGCCCTATTCGTGATGCTATGGTTTTTCCCACTAAATCATCAAATGTCTTAATATTGCTACTAGGATCAACAAATACTAATGTCGGGGAAACTGCTAAAGGAGCAATAATCTTTATCGGGGATCCTTTGGCTATCGGGATGAAAAAATTTGTTGCGCCGGCCGAACCGATATCTATACTGCCCATAGCTAGCGCCTGCTGCACCTCTTTACCACCCTTGAAAGGAATAAGTTCCAAATTGAGCTTGTGTTTATCAAAAATACCCATATTGTCAGCAATAATAATTGGGGCATGATTTACGCTGTCTATGCTATACCCTATCTTGATTTTATTTTCTTCCTTGTTATTTTTGTCGTTAAGTGAATTATTGAAATAATAAATAAATACTAATGCAAATAATGCAAACAGGGTGCCAAAAAAATATTTTTTATTCATAAAATACCTCTTCTACCGTTTAATTTTAATATATGAGATAAAGACTCTCCCATTGACGGTGTTTTAATTATTTTTTCAAATTCCTCAGTTAGGTCCTCTTCAATTTCATTATTTAGCTGTATGAAATCTTTACTAGATTGATCTCTTGGCCTGGGGAGATTTACTGTATACACTTTTTTTATAGTCGCAGGCCTGGCAGACAGGAGATAAATTTTGTCGGCCAAATTTATTGCCTCGTGCACACTATGCGTAACAAAAATTATGGTTTTTTTTGTCTTTCTCCAAATAATTTCCAGATTTTTCCTTAAAAATTTTCGGTATTGAGAATCGAGTGCAGAGAAAGGCTCGTCCATCAACAGAACTTCCGGATTTGTGACCAACGCCCTTGCCAAAGCAACGCGTTGTTGCATTCCGCCGGAAAGTTTATAAGGATACCAATCTTTAAAGGAAGCCAGTGCCATCAGGTCCAAATATTTCATAACCAGTTTATCTTTCTCATCCTTACTGAATGTTGATTTATCCAAAGCATAATAAATATTTTCATAAACCGTCTTCCAAGGGAAAAGAACATGGCCCTGAAAAACCATCATGCGATCACAACTGGGACCGGAAATCATTTCACCATTCATCAAAATCTTTCCACCAGTTGGTTTTAAAAACCCCGCCATCAAATAAAGCAAAATTGTCTTTCCACAACCACTTGGACCAAGGATACAAATAAATTCACCATCATTGGCTGAAAGGGTTATATCTTTTATAACTTCGAAATCATCATCCCTACCGAAAGATTTGTTTACTTTTTCTAGATTTAACATTTACCGACTAATTAATTTATATCAAATACTTTGATTTATATCCCCTGTAATAATACTGGGGATTACTCAAAACTATGTTTAATACTAAGTTTTGGGGCAAAATCAATGATAAAACAACTGATTTTGATATTATGCTAAGATTAGCCTACTACTTCTCTTTTATATTGGCAAATATTAGAGACTAGCAAGATAATTATAATAATAAAACCCCTTGTTTTATTAAGGGGCTCTATTTATATTTACCCGATCAGGCGCCGTTCTCTTAACTCCGCAATCAACGCGTGATAATAAGAAGGATGCTCTTGCCAATCAGATTCGTTACTTTGATTAGCTATTGCAAGTAATTCCTCATTTGTCGCCACGGCAACTAAACTTCTTCTAATTTCTATATTGGGTTGGTGTAATGCTGACCGATCACCCCTGGTAAGTGCAGTAAGAAATTCCAACATCAAAGTAATATTTTCAGCGTTCAAACGCTGATCAAATTTAAGCCCCCCGCCTTTCTCAGAGTCATCACTCCCCGATGGAAATAATTTAACAATTTCACCCATATTATTTGATTTAATCCTCCTTTAAACTACTCAGTGTTTTTAAAGAATTTATCCTTCCATTACTTTCTATCACTAAAAATATAGTTGCTATTCATTTTTTGCTTTGGCAATTGCTAAAGCAAGATCATAATAAAAATCTTCTTTTGCTCTACCGGGAAACAGTTCAGAACCATTGCCATATCTATAATATACCAAAGCTTCTCTTATCACTGACATTACTGTCTCTGCATCATTCGATTTTAAGAGTGCCTCGGCACAATCCACTAATAACCTGCCACGAAGTTCGGCGGCATTCATTTTTTTTCTTTCATTCTCTTCCTGGTTCGATTCACTCCCATAAGTAATATAGCTATCTGTCGCAAATTCCTCAGTTTTAGCAGCTAGTATCGTTCTAAACTGCTCAATGTCAAAATCGCTTTCAAAACCTTGTTCATTCATTATTATATTTATTAATGTTCATGCTATCTTATTTCAACAAACTTTTTCTTCCCCACCTGTACCAATGTACCTTTCTGAACCTTCACCTTTTCCTTCCAATCAGTTTTTACTTTAGTATCAATTCTCACACCACCCTGTTCAACTAAACGGCGGGCTTCACTTTTACTCTTGGCCAATTTTAACTCGACGAGCAAATCCGGGATTAAATAATCATCATATTTAATTGTTACAGACGGCACATTAGTCGGTTTTTCTTTTTTTGCAAATACTTTGGTAAATTCCTCGGCCACCTGCTTTGCTTTATTTTCCGAATGATAAAATCTTACCAACTCATATGCCAGTTTCATCTTATAGTCGCGGGGGTTTTTACCAGCCTTCAAATCTTTTTCATAAACCGCAATATCTTTGAGCGGAACGCGGGTCGTCAATACAAAATAGCGGATAATTAATTCATCGCGGAGTGACATAACTTTGCCGTAAATCTCTTCCGCCGGATCCAGCAGATCAATAGTATTACCCCAGCTGGAACTCATTTTGCGCCCGTCCAAACCTTCAATCAGCGGATTAGTAATTATATCCTGCGCCGGTTGGTTATAATGTCTTTGTAATTCGCGTCCGGCTAACAAATTAAACCGCTGGTCGGTTCCGCCGATTTCTACGTCCGCCTTTACCGCAACCGAATCATAACCCTGCATCAGCGGGTAAAGCAACTCGCGTAAAGAAACCCGCTTGCCGGCATCCAGCCGTTTTGCGATATTTTCCCGGGAGATGAATTCATTCAGAGAAAATATGTCCGCCTGTTTACCGATATCATGATAATCCAGTTTTTCAAGCCACTCGCTATTGTAATGGATCTCACATTTTTCAATATCTAAAATTTTTTCTGCCTGTTTAACATAATTCTTCATGTTCTGCGCGACTGTTTTTTCATCCAGCATCGGACGTTCGCTTTCTTTATCTGAAGTGTCACCAATCACACCAGTAAAATCGCCGATAATAAATATTATCTTGTGCCCCAGCTCCTGGAAATCACGCAATTTTAGTAACGGGATTGTTCTGCCGATATGTAGATTTGGGCTGGTCGGGTCAATACCAAGTTTAATCCGTAATTTTTTTCCGGAATTCAGTTTTTTTTCTAAACTTTGCCGGTCAATTATTTCTTCAACACCGCGGGATAATAATTCCAGTTGTAACTCTTTTTTATTCACTTTTACTGGGAAATAAGGCTTAGATATTCAAATTATACACCACTCCTGATATAATAGAAAGACATAAATGAAACAAAAAACATACATCGGGATCGATATGGGCGGGACCACTTTAGAGGGTGGGCTTGTTTCTTCTAAAGGTAAGGTGTTGGAAACATTCACCACTTTGGTACCAACCCGTCATCGCCAAAGATTAATAATAAAAAAGGTGATTGAAAATGTCCAACTACTATTACAGTCTTCTGAAGAATGCGCTGGGATCGGTTTAGGCTGGCCGGCGGCTGTTAATATCCCCGTTCGCGGATCTTTAATAAAAAGCCGACTGGAACGTGCTTTCAGACTGCCGGTATTTCTAGATAATGATGCCAACTGTTTTGCATTGGCGGAAGCTATGGTGGGGAAAGGAAAACACCAGAATATTGTAACCGGTATTACCCTGGGTACAGGGATCGGCGGGGGCTTGGTAATTGACCAGAAGATTTACCACGGCAGAAAGGAAGCCTCAGAAATCGGACACACGACACTGGACTATAACGGACCACAGTGTGAATGCGGAAATTCCGGCTGTTTTGAACAATACGTCGGCAAGAAAGGAATCGCCTGGCTGGCCAGAAAATACGACCTACCAACAGCCGACGGCCTTGGCCTATACAAACTTGCTAAACACGGCAATATAAAAGCTCTCCGTGCCTGGCGTGAAATGGGAAAATATTTGGGGATCGGTCTGGTTAATACAATCAATGTCTACGATCCGGATGTGATTGTACTCGGCGGAAAAATCAGCCAGGCTTGGAAGTTTTTTTCTCTTTCCATGCGCAAAGAGATGACCAGAAGATCACTGATCAGGCCATGCTCAATCAGAATTTCTTCACTAAAAAACAGTGCAATTATCGGCGCAGCGATGCTGGCTAAACAAACTTTGACAAAGCAACAATAACTAAGTTATTATTGTCATTCGTGGAAATTAAAATTCCAAAAAATGCCTATACCACAACTATCAAATGAATTCCGTCGTTCTTGGAAAAGCCATCCGGTTGGGACCTCTCAAGCTGGAAAAAATAAAAAAGGGTGGAGACACCGGGGGAAAGCTTTTTATTTGAAGTTATTTGGTATTGTTTCTTTGGCAGGTGTTATTATTATGGTGGGAATGTTTGCCTGGATATCAAAAGACCTCCCGGATCCGGACAAAATATTAGAAAGAAATATTGCTCAAAGTACGCAGATATTTGACCGCACTGGTGAACACCTTTTATATGAAATTTACGGCGACAAAAAAAGAACTTTGGTAACTTTGGAAGAAATCCCGGATTACTTAGAGCACGCGACCATTGCGATAGAAGATAAAACTTTTTACAAACACGGAGGCGTAAGCCTTTGGGGTATATTTCGTGGTGTAGTACTGCAAAAACTGAGAGGTGGGAGCGTCCAGGGTGGCTCAACTCTTACCCAACAATTTGTTAAAAATTCGATCCTCACAGACGAAAGAACTATAACTAGAAAAGTGAAAGAATGGATATTGTCATACCAGATTGAAAAAAAATTCTCCAAGGATGAGATCCTACAAATGTATTTAAATGAAATCCCATACGGTTCTACTGCTTATGGAGTCCAGGCAGCAAGTCAAAAATATTTTGGTAAAAAAGTTCAGGACATTAACCTTGCGGAATCTGCGCTTCTTGCAGCATTACCGCAAGCCCCTACCCGCTATTCTCCATATGGATCAAACAAAGATTTGTTGATTGGTCGCCAACAATACATCTTAGACATGATGGCTGAACAGGAGTATATAACAGAGGCGGAGGCAGAAGAAGCAAAAAAAACAGAGCTGGATTTTACAGTTCAATTTACAGATATTGAAGCGCCCCACTTTGTGATGTATGTGAAAGAGTTGCTCACAGAAAAATACGGTGAAAGAGTTGTGGAAGAGGGGGGATTAAAAGTCATTACAACTCTTGATTATGACAAACAAAAAATTGCCGAAGAAGTGATTGCCGAACAAGCACCAAAGAACGAGGAACGTTATAACGCGGAGAACGCCGCCTTGGTAGCGATTGATACTAAAACAGGACAGATACTGACCATGGTCGGATCCAGAAATTACTTTGATGAAGAAATCGACGGACAAGTAAACATAGCAATCCGTGGCAACCAACCGGGATCATCCTTCAAACCGATCGCCTACGTTACTGCCTTTGAAAGAGGTTATACTCCGGAAACCATGCTGTTTGATTTGAAAACAGATTTCGGCGATTACACCCCATCTAACTATGACGGCGGTGAACGAGGTCCCATATCAATGAAAAAAGCACTGGCAGGATCGCTTAATATCCCAGCAGTAAAGACCCTATATTTGGCCGGAGTTAACAATGTAATTGATACTGCTCACGATCTTGGTTATACCACACTTAACGACCCAGACCGTTATGGTCTTTCCCTAGTGTTGGGTGGAGGAGATGTTAAACTACTGGAACATGTTTCCGCCTTTTCCACACTGGCCCGTGAGGGCGTACGTTACCCCCACACTGCAATTATTAAAGTTGAGGACCGGGATGGTAAGACTCTGGAAGAATTTACCGAGTCGGAAGGAGAAGAAGTGATTGATCGGGTGGCCGTACAGCAACTAAACAGCATACTCACGGATAATAATGCCCGCGCTTATATATTTGGTTCTTCAAATTTTCTTACTCTCCCGGACAGACCGGTAGCGGTTAAAACCGGCACTACCAATGACTATAAAGATGGCTGGACGATGGGATATACCCCTTCTATCGCAACTGGGGTATGGGTTGGGAATAATGACAACACTGAGATGTCCCGTGGCGCAGACGGATCTGTCGTTGCCGCTCCAATTTGGAACCAGTTTATGAAAAGAATTTTAGTCGGATCACCTGTTGAAATATTCAAACAACCGCCAGCAAATAATTCTGAAAAGCCAATATTAAAAGGGGAAATTGATACCATCACAAAAAGGGTAGTCGATATTTATTCCGGTAAAACAATCCCGCAAAGTTGTATTGATACGTATCCGGAAAAATATAAAAAGGAAGTTGATTTTAAAGAAACTCATAGTATCCTATATTATGTTGATAAAAACGACCCAGAAGGACCTAACCCTAAAAACCCTGCCAGCGACCCTCAATTCAACCAGTGGGAAGCTCCTGTACGAGCATGGGCAGAAAGAAACGGGTATGTTTCTCCGGGGAAAGAAGTGTTTGAAGATTGTGGTTTCAGACCAACAGAAGAACAGCCGACAGTAACAATAACAAAACCAATAAAAGATTCGGAGTTAAATGAAGAGACATTTTCAGTATCAACAAAATCTACAGCAAGCGGAAATCACAAAATTAATAAGGTAGAATATTTTATTGATAAAACACTCGTTGAATCAGTAACAAAAAAACCATTTCAAACTTCATATTCCCCATTTAACCTGACGAACGGGTCGCATACCCTAACTGTTATAGCGTATGATGAAGTTTCAAATTTTTCTCAGGCAAGTGTAACATTTTCTTATAACTCCGACCTTTCGGCAACTGTATATTTTGTTTCTCCAAGCTCTTCCTCCACCCTCAACCAAGATGATTTTCCCTTAACCATCCAAAGCTATTCATACAGCCCAGCTGGTGTTGAAAAAATAAGTTTATACTATTCCAAACCGAACACATCAGAACCACCGACTTTAATTAATTCCATCTCAGACCCCAAATCAAACTCGAACACATTTGTTTGGGAAAACTACCCAGAAGCAGGATTATACAGTCTTTATCTTTCTGTAACAACCAGAAATAACAAAAAGGCAACGAGTGACCTGTTGCCTTTAACTATTGAGTAGATATTTTACCTTAATAAGAATCGCAATCTTTTGACTGCTGTTTTTTTTAATTTATTTTCAAGTTCAACTAATATTTCTTCTTCCCTGTTTTTAATCTCCTGGATTTCTGATTCGTCCCTAACCTCTATTAATAAAATTTTTTCTTTAACCCCTTTGGGGACGACAGTGAAGCGGGAGTTTACCCCGAACATATTAAGAAATATTTTCTTAACTTCATAAATTACCCGCAAAGAATTTACTCTTTGCTCTATACCGGCACGAACCAAAGAGCCTTCCAGAAGATTTTCTATTTTTCTCATTTCTTCCTACTGTTTAATCGGCATGATTATATAAACGTAATTTTCATCATTTTCCGGTCGAACCACACCAGGGTTTGTGTTATTTATTATTTCTAAAAACACTTTTTCTGAATCAATACACTGCAGTCCGTCCAAAAGATAACGGTGGTTAAAAACAATTTGATTATCCTCCCCCTCGATCTCAACTTTCAGCCTAGATATGTTTTCTCCCAGTTGTGAATTAATTGCGGAAACAATTAATTCATTGTTTTCTTTTACCACTTTGATGTTTACATCATTAATCCCACTCTTTGAAAAAAGACTTGTTGTTTTTATTACTTTTAACAAATCCTCTTTATTTGCCAGGACGCCGGTTTTTTTCTCTTTTGGTATTATTTGCTGATAGTC
This sequence comes from Patescibacteria group bacterium, assembly GCA_041664365.1. Lineage (NCBI taxonomy): Bacteria > Patescibacteria group bacterium. Next base: position 38,643 of record JBAYKW010000007.1, on the reverse strand, counting down.
CGGATAATTCCCCTCGATTGCCCGGGAAATTATTTCAATATCATCAACACAAAAGAGAACCTGATTTTCTGCTATATACATTTCTATTTCTTCCGACTCTGACATGCCAACAATCCTAACAAGCTCCTGCATAGTTCTGGATGGTAAAATGCTTTCTACATCACCCACTCCTTTTGAATCAATAATTATTGTTTTTTCGGCGAGTCGGTAGCTGTCAGTTGCAACAAATCTTGCCTTATTCCCTTCAATTTTTATTAACATTCCGCTGATTTCCGGCCTTGTTTCATCATAGGCAGCGGCAAATAGTGTTTCTTTGACAACATTTTTTAAATCCTCGGTTTTAATCACAATCTTATTCTTTTTTTCTAATGAAGGAATTAAAGGGTAGTCCTCAGCCGACATCCCCTGAATTGTTGTTTCCTGATCGGTACAGCTGATATATATCTTTTTTTCAGTTTCTTCAATATAAATTTTCTCATTTGGTAGAAGACTGATATAGTCAGAAAATAATTTTGCTGGAATAGTTGTTTTTCCTTCACTTTCCACCTTACCTCTAATTTTACAACTGATCCCCATTTCTAAATTTGTGGTAGAAAGTTGAATTATACCATTTTCAATACTTACTAAAATATTATCAAGGATTGGAAGGGTAGTATTCTTACCTGCCAGATGGCTTACAATATTTAATCCCCTATTTAAATTTTCCTGGGTACAATATAGTTTCATAGTATATTATATTAATTATAGTAGTAATAATGTTAATAAGTGGATAAAGATTTTAATTCTTTGTTTTCCCTTTTATTTTTTGGAATGTTTATTAACATTTTATTTTGGATAAGTGGTTGGTTGTTTTGTGTATAAAGTTCAAGAGAATTATTCTTTCTGTTTTTCTACAAATTATCTACACCCTTTATCAACAGATTTTTACACAAAAAAGTTAATTGTTAATTATTATAAAGACGCTGAAGGATTAAATCAATTTCCTGCTTTATTTTTTCATTTTCTTCCACTTCTTTTGTTATTTTCATATATGCATGCATTGCGGTTGTATGATCTCTACCACCAACCTCCTGTCCAATACTCGGGTAAGAAGTTTTTATTTCCTCCCTCATTAAAAACATGGAAATCTGTCTCGGCACGACCAATTCCTTTTTTCTGCTTTCACCAATCAAATCTTTTATATTAATTTCATAGAACTCGGCCACAGTTGCGATAACCTGTTTTGGAGTTAATGCGCCTTTTCTTGGTGTGCTGGCAAGGGCAGATAACACTTCTTTCGTTGATTCAAGCGTTGGCGTACTGTTATTGAGCTGGTGATGGGCAATAATGCGGTTTAAAGCACCCTCAAGCTCTCTAACATTGTTTTGTACTGAAGCGGCAATAGAAGAGAGAATTTCGTTGCTTAGTTGATAACCCTTTTCTCTGCATTTTGTTTCTAAAATAGCCGCCCTTGTTTCTAAATCAGGACTGGAAATATCCGCGATCATCCCCCATTCAAAACGAGAAATAAGCCTTTTTTCTAATGCCGGGATTGCCTTTGGCGGTCGGTCGGAACTGATAACAATTTGTTTCCGAGCTTGGTGGAGTGTATTAAAGGTGTGGAAAAATTCTTCCTGTGTGCGCTCTTTTGTTGCCAAAAATTGTATATCATCAATTAACAAAACATCTACAGAGCGATAATAGTCTTTAAATTTTTCTGTTTTTCCATTACTTACCGACTGAATGAAATCATTAGTAAAACTTTCACAAGTAACATAAACAACCTTCTTGTTTTTATATATTTCCATTGTTCTATGACCGACCGCCTGTAGTAAATGGGTTTTTCCTAACCCCACTCCGCCATAAATAAAAAGAGGATTATAAATAATCCCTGGTTTTTCCGCGGTTGCTATACAGGCTGCCTTAGCTAGGTCATTTCCTTTGCCGACAACAAAATTTTCAAATGTATAAGAAGGATTAAGTCCGTTATCATTTTCCTGCGCACTTTTCTTCTTTAAAGAATCCACCTTTTTTTCTGCTTCAGATATCTGAGGTTTTAAAGTGGAATTGTTTGGGTTCTTTGAAAACTCCACTTTATAAGTTACTTCTCTAATTTTGTTTTCAGTGACATTTTGGAGAGCTTGGGTGATGGTTTGATGATATTTATTTTCAAACCAAGTTTTGGTGAAAGTGTTTGGAACCGCTATTATAATCTTTTCATCATCGAATTCGGAAACAAAGGTATTATTAAACCAAGTGGTAAAATTTGCTTTGCTCAGCGATAATTCTAACTCCCCCAAAACTGCTTGCCAAAGCTGCTCCTTCGTCATGATAATATATAGTTTATTGCTAAATATAGACTATCACTGACTATAGCATAAAACATGAAAGACAGATATCGTCAAAAATGGTTTGACTTGTTTATAATCTGTGGAAAGAATGAGGATAAACTATTTTGGCGTTGACCGTCGAGCAATCGTCTGTTAGACTACATGTACTTATAAATGAGTAATAGAAAAATTATAAAAAAAAGATGCCCAAAAGAACATACCAGCCAAAAAAAAGAAAGAGACAAAAAACGCACGGTTTCCGGGAAAGAATGAGTTCGCCAACCGGAAAAAAAGTTATTAAAAGAAGAAGAACAAAAAAAAGAGCTAAATTATCTGTCTAATTTTTTTATTTATGCTTCCTAAGCAATACCGACTTACGAACGAGGGAGACTATAAAAAAATTTATGAAAAAAGGAAATCCATTTTTCTCCCCTCTCTTTCCTTAAGATATCTTCAGAAAAAAGAAAAAGTTAACAGCCGGTTTGGGTTTGTAATTTCAAAAAAAATTTATAAAAATAGTGTTGATCGTAATTTACTGAAAAGAAGAATGAGGGCGATAATTAAGAAACAACTCCCCAATATCTTTTCCGGATACGATTTTATAATTTCCGCAAGACCGGGGGTAAAAAATAAGTCATTTAAAGAAATTGAAGCAGATATAGAAAAACTGTTCAGAAAATCACGCTTATATGCCGAAAAAAAAGATTAATAAATGGGTGCTAATGCCGCGAAAGGCGGTATTATTCTTGGTTAAAAGCTACCAAAAAACCTTGTCGCCCGACCATGGATTTTTTTCTTATAAATATCCTCATGGTTATTGCAAGCATTTTCCCAGCTGTTCCGAATATTCGTATCAGGCGGTTGAAAAATACGGGGTGATAAAAGGCGGTATTAAGTCGGCGGCAAGGATTGTAAAATGTAATCCTTATAGCCAAGGCGGGTATGACCCGTTAGATTTAACTAAATAAAAATACTAAACAATGGCAGAATTTTTTAACACTGTACTCTACGAGCCGCTATTTAACGGACTGATTTATATTTATGATGTTTTACCCTGGAAGGACTTAGGAATCGCAATAATTGTCCTCACTTTATTGATCAAACTGGTCCTATATCTTCCTTCTCGTTCATCTATTAGATCGCAAAAGACGCTACAGGAGACACAGCCCAAATTAGACGCAATTAAGGCCAAATATAAGGATAATCGAGAGGAAATGGGTAAACAATTGATGAGTTTTTATAAGCAAAATAAGGTTAACCCCTTTTCTTCCTGTCTCCCCCTTCTGATCCAACTGCCAATTCTGATTGCTTTATACCGGGTATTCTTTGGTGGTCTCACAACGGACTCAGAAACAGGGGTGCTGGTCGCAGATCAAGTGAAACATTTATATGGGTATTTAAAAGATACCTACACGACAACGCCGGTGAATTTGATGTTTTTAGGTTTTGTTGATTTAGCAGAAAAAGGAAATTATATACTTGCTTTCCTCGCCGGCGGTTTGCAGTTTTTACAAGGCAAGATGATGATGAGAAAGAAACCGGAAATAGATACAAAAGGAAGTAAAGATGAGGGTAAGTCAGCCGCGATTAACAGACAAATGATGTATTTTATGCCGGTAATAACCGTGATATTCGGCATCCAGTTCCCCGCCGGTTTGACTTTATATTGGGCAACGTCCACACTGTTTCAAGTGGGGCAGCAGTATTTGCTTTTTAGGGATAAAAATACAAAAAAAGTAATTCCTCAAGTTATTGATCAAAAATAATCATGAAAATTTCTTCGAAAAAACTTCTTCATCTCCCTGTTTTTACGGAATCAGGCGAAGAGTTAGGAAAAATTTCTGAGCTGATAATTAATATTGAAACGCACGGAGTGGATCAATATATCGTAAGAGGCAGTAACTTAATTGAAGAGTTTTTTTCCAAAGACCTTATTGTAAATAGAACGCAGGTAATTTCAATTGATCAAAATAGAATGACTGTGGACGATTCAATTAGTAAAGACAAAGAAAAATTATTCAACACAAAGGAACTGGGGAAAAATAAATCTGCTCCCCCAATCTCATTATAAAATATATTTAAACCTCCCTCTAGTAAGGGAGGTTTTTTTGTATCTTAATTCGCTAAAGCAACTGCAAACAATTATATGCTTAATAGAAAAGTCTAATATCTCAAAATTGCTAATTACAGGTGCTGCCGGGATCAAACTATTTAAATGATTAAAAATCAAGCAACTGTGGATAAATGTCAGAATATAACATACTATTAGTATAATGTCAATACTACTTGTGTAATTACTTATTTTTCATTAGAATATACACTATATGGAAGAAAGTAAATCATTTCTTAGAACAGATTTGAAAATATTGTTTGCGGTAGTTTTACTATTTTCTGCAATTCTTGCAGGTTTAGTTGTTTTGGATACCAATACTGAAATTATAAATGATCTCAGTAAAAAAATAGCTGAAATAGTTATAAAATAGTTGTGCGACGCATAAGCAAGCATGATTTTCAATTTCAGTAATATAATCTAAAATTGCACTAAAATTAGCCAAATATAGGTTTTGTGGTAGCAAAAAGCAGGCTTTATTGGTAAAGTGAGTTTTGCGGTTATAAAAGGATATGTGTATGTAACTGTGTTATCTCATTTATATATTTAGTGTTCTGCCCTCGTAGTTTCCGCCCGAGGCGGATCAGCCTTGGGCTGACAATGGACACCTCTTGATAGTGAATAAAGTATTTATATTTTTGCCCCCGTAGTTCAATGGATAGAACGAGAGACTCCTAAGCTTTAGATGTAGGTTCGATTCCTGCCGGGGGCACCACCATGTATTATTTGTAAATTGAGTATTAATTCTTGATTTACTGATCCATGTTTGCTGGGGATATAGTAAAGTGGTATTACGCAGCATTCGCATTGCTGAGGCCTGGGTTCGATTCCCAGTATCTCCACCAGACACGGGTCAAACGTATGAATATTTAAGACAATCCCCCATTGTTACTATATTAGGATAAATGTTCCACGTGGAACATTTTGTTTTTTAATTGAGTCCATTATCATATATTGATTAAGAGAGATAAATATTGTTTTATAACCATCGAAAATATTAAAATGGTTAATACAAATTAATTATAGTCTTTGCTTTTGTCATGCTATGAGCAAATATAATATCTTACTTTGTTTACATAATATAAACAGTTAATCAACAGCATTACAAAATATTTAATTACTTTATTAATTCTCTAGACATATTGCCTCAACCATAATATAATTTGATTACTTCAAATTCAGTTATGTAATAAATTGTTGAATTAAATATAAATGGGGATGTGGCTCAATTGGTAGAGCACTTCCATGGCATGGAAGGGGTTAGGGGTTCGAGTCCCCTCATCTCCACCACTCGATTCGTCCCTCACAAGTTCGGGACTCACTCGTGGTCTATGGCGCTACTAACGCCTTCGACAATATCAAAAGAAGAATCGAGTGCCTCGAGCGAAGTCGAGAGGCTTAACGTGGTCTTCGACCACTCATTACTAACGACAAGGATTATCTTATCCAACAATGAGTCGAGTGTCCCGATTATGTCTGGAGGGTATCTCTCACTTTGTTAGGGTTTCGGCCACTCAACTATTAATAACCGAATGTCTCGAGTGCAGATGGTGTGCAGGTTGTGATTCATATTATCAAAATACCAAATTCATCCTTATCAATGTGTGAGTCGAACTAAATAAACAAAATTATACGGCAAATGATAAATCCGTCCCCATATGAATAGGGCGGTTTTTGATTTTGTTCTACGTGGAACATCAGATAAATAGGTAGGGGCTTGATTAATATTTCATTATTTGTTATTGTAATCCGGCTTCCATGGATTCTCAGGGAGCAAAACGGCCCATTCAAGGAGGAAGACCCATGCTGATCCTCAGCCGCAAGCGCAACGAAAAAATCATGATCGGGGACGATATCTCGATCATGGTCGTCGACATCAGGGGCGACCAGGTTCAGATCGGGATCGACGCTCCCAGGAGCATCCCTGTTCACCGCGAGGAGATCGCTATCGAGATCGCCAGCGAAATCCCTCAGGGCTCGCGCAAACGAGGGACCAAAACCAAAAACAGGTAACTCTTCATTCGCTGTACATTTCTCGCCCGCCCCACCATCATTGGCTGGGGCATTTTTTATTTAAGACCCAAGTCATATTGAGGATATAATTGAAATGAGTTATGTCTATTGACAATTTTTTGGAATTAATATAATATACCCTAGGGGGGTATATTATAATTACACAATCATGGCAAATACTGATAAAATACCAAAGAATCAGGCACATCTACGGCGAATTATAGGCCAACTAAAAGGCATTGAGAGAATGTTACAGGATAAGCGTAACTGTGGTGAAATAATTACACAGTTAATGGCCGCGAGAGCGTCACTGGATTCGTTGGGCGTAAGTGTGTTGCGCAATGAATCAAGAGAGTGTCTAACTGGGGAGGGAAGTATTAAAAAGAAATCAGAGGATTTGGAAAAGATTACAACTAATTTATTTAAATTAACTTAATTAATAGGAAAGGAATTATACAATGGCAGGCGTTGAAATAAATGATAATAATTTTGAGCAGGAAGTGTTAAAGCACGACCAGCTAGTTTTGGTTGATATCTGGGCGGAATGGTGTACACCATGCAAAATCATGTTACCGGTAATGGAAGAATTAATGAAGGACAATGAAGGTAAGGCAGTAAAAATTGCAAAAATGAATATTGATGAAAATCAGGCCACAACGCAGAAATATAACGTCATGAGTATCCCGACCTTTTTATTTTTTAAGGATGGGGAAGTTGTTAAGCAATCGATCGGAGCACAGTCAAAAGAAGATCTGCAGAAAGTCATCGACGAAAACCTATAATTTTTAAATCAAATTTAATGCCATCTGCAAGAGAATATGACTGCATTATTATTGGTGCTGGGGCTGCCGGACTGACCGCGGCTATTTATGCTGCACGCAGAACACTGAAGACGTTGGTAATCACAAAGGATCTTGGTGGGCAGGCTTCAATCGCCGGGATTGTGGAGAATTATCCCGGTTTGGGCAAAACGAACGGACTGGAAATAATGGAGCAATTTAAAAAACAAGCAGAAGACAGCGGTGCAGAAATTATTTATCAGGAAGTAAATAAAATTGAAAAGACAGATAGTGAATTCAGAATAACAACTTCAAAAGAAGAATTTATTGGGAAAACAGTAATCTTGGCATTTGGGCTTACGCCGAGAGATCTGGGTGTGCCAGGTGAAAATGGTTTAAAAAACAGGGGCGTTTCATATTGTTCCACATGTGATGGCCCATTGTTTAAAAATAAAACTGTAATAGTGGTCGGCGGTGGCAACTCCGCTTTGGATTCTGCTGAGCTGTTGTCAAAAATTGCCAACGAAGTGTATCTGATCCACAGGCAAGATTTTTTCCGTGGGGAAAATATTATTTTAGATAAAATAAAGCAGAAAGAAAACGTTAAAATATTGTTGAATAGTGAAGTAGTTGAAATACATGGGAGTAATAAAGTTGAAGCGGTCAGTATAAAAAACAATCAGACTGAAGAAGAAGACAAAATCAACTGTGACGGGGTTTTTGTGGAGGTTGGTTATATTGCAAAGACTGATATTGTAAAAGATTTAGTGGATCGCAATGACCGCAATCAAATTGTAATTAATAGTAATTGTGAGACATCTTGTCCCGGTGTATTTGCAGCGGGGGATGTTACTGATATTGTTTATAAACAAGTTGTGATCTCTGCCGGAGAAGGGGCAAAGGCAGCATTACAGACTTACAAATATTTACAGAGAAAAACCGGAAGACAAGGCGGTGTAGATTGGGGAGAAAAAAAATAATATTAAAATACTATGCCATCAAATAACTCTATTCCGCTTTCTTTTCGAGCAGATGGGATGCACGCTTCTTCAATCCGAAAGCTTTCTTCTTTTGCCGGCGCGGCAAAAAAGCGGGGGGTAAAAGTTTATCAATTAAATATCGGGCAGCCGGATTTGGAGACCCCAAAAAGATTTTTCACGGAAGTAAGAAAGTATCAAGAAAAGACTGTAGCGTATGCTCCGTCGGAGGGCTATGCGGAAGTTGTAAATGCGTGGAGCGATTATTATCAGCAAAACAATATTCCTTTTGTCAGCGAGGATATAATTGTCACCACCGGCGGGAGTGAGGCAATCATTTTTGCCTTAATGACTGTGGCAGACCCAGGAGATGAAGTAATAATCTTTGAACCGCTTTATGCTAACTATATTACGTTTGCCCGGATGGCTTCAGTTAAACCGGTACCGGTACAAACATTTTTAACAAACGGATTTCATCTGCCATCAGACGAGGAAATAGAAAAAAAGATTACTGAAAAAACGAAAGCGATTATTATCTGTAACCCTTCTAATCCTACCGGTACGGTCTATTCCCGTGAGGAATTAAAAAAAGTCGCGGAGCTGGCAAAAAAGCATGATATATTTATTATTGCTGATGAGGTGTACAGAGAAATTGTATTTGAAGGTGAAGCAATCAGCATGATGGATTTTACAGAGATTCACGATCGGATAATTGTCGTGGACAGTATTTCAAAACGTTTTAATATTTGTGGGGCGCGTATCGGTTGTATCGCATCAAAAAATAAAAAAGTCATGGAGAATGTTTTAAAATTCGCTCAAGGCCGTCTTTCTTCCCCAACAATTGAACAGCTTGCAGTTATCCCTCTATTAAAGCAACCCGATAGATATATCGATCCTATGGTGAAAGAATATAAGCAGAGAAGGGATGTCGTAATAAAATCTCTGGACACAATCCCTGGCGTAGAATATTACAAACCACAGGGTGCATTGTATTTAATTGTTAAATTGCCTATCGATAATGCGGAATATTTTTGCCGTTGGTTATTGGAAGAATTTAATGATCAGAATGAAACAGTTATGTTCGCACCGGCTGCCGGTTTTTACGAAACGGAAGGGGCTGGGAAAAATGAAATACGCATCGCGTTTGTTTTAGATGTAAAACAACTTACCCGGGCGATGGAAATATTAAAAATTGCATTAGAAGAGTACAAATAATTATTAAAGATAATTCAATGGCTACAACTAAAAATCCTTTTGCTAATACACTAGAGCAGTTAAAGAAAGCGGCGGAACTGATCGATTTAGACCGGAATATCTATGAGATTTTGAAAGTTCCTTATAGAACATTTCAATTTTCCATCCCAGTGAAAATGGATGATCACTCATGGAAAATATTTGAGGGATATCGCGTCCAGTATAATAATGATCGAGGGCCTTATAAGGGGGGTATCCGTTTCCATCCCCAGGCTAATTTACACGAAGTAAAAGCACTGGCCGCTCTGATGACCTGGAAAACTGCCGTAGCCAATATTCCTTTCGGCGGGGGTAAGGGAGGGATTAAAGTTGATCCGAAAAAACTTTCTGAAGGAGAGCTCGAAAGATTGTCTAGAGGGTATATTAATGCCGTAAGGGATTTTATCGGACCGGATCAGGATGTGCCCGCACCAGATGTAAATACCAATCCGAAAATAATGGGATGGATGGTGGATGAATACAGTAAACTGACTGGGCGTTTTACTCCTGCGGTAATAACCGGTAAACCTTTGGCGTTGGGCGGGTCACAGGGTAGGGGGCCGGCAACAGGGCTGGGTGGTTTCTATTTATTGCAAGAAGTAGCTAAAAAACTGAAACTTAATCCAAAGAACACAAAGATTGTAATACAGGGGCTCGGTAATGTCGGGTATCATTTTGCACAGTTTGCACATCAGGCAGGATATAAAATAATCGCTATATCAGATTCGCAAGGAAGTATTTTTGATAAACGCGGCAAAGGGTTGGATCCGGTTCACGTAATGGATACTAAAAAAGAAAAAGGACTAGCAAGCGGTTGTTATTGTACTGGGGCAGTTTGTGACTGTAAGAACTACGCAAGATTGTCCGATAAAAAACTGCTTGAATTACCGTGTGATATTTTAGTGCCGGCAGCATTAGAAAATCAGATTACCAAAACAAATGCAGGGAAGATAAAAGCGAAGGTGGTGTTTGAGCTGGCTAATGGACCGGTCACATCGGAAGCGGATGAAAAACTGGCGAAGAGGGGAATAATGGTGGTGCCGGATATCTTGGCGAATTCCGGCGGAGTAACGGTTTCCTATTTTGAATGGCTACAAAATATCTCTAATGAATACTGGACCGAAGAAGTGGTAAATAAAAAACTGAAACTGCTGATTACTTCCGCTTTTGACAAAGTATGGGAAAATAAAGAAAAATATAATACTGATATGAGGACCGCTGCTTATATTCTTGCTATCGAGAGAGTGGCTGAGGCATTGCACGCGAAGGGTTACTAACAGCCATTTTCCGTTACTATTAATAGTGATATACTGTTTGTAGAAGGGATGAATATGGTTGAACCAACATATCAAGAAGAGGAAAAATTAAAAAAGAAAGGCTACTTAAAAGTTGCCGGACTTGATGAAGCCGGGCGCGGAGCATGGGCCGGCCCGATTGTAGCGGCCAGTGTTATTTTGAATCCCAGAATTCGCGTAGACGGTTTGCGGGATTCAAAACAACTATCTCCGACACGGCGCAAACAGCTGTATATTGAAATCGTCAAAAACGCATTAAACTGGAGCGTGGGGATCGTTTCAGAAAAAACAATTGACCGCATCGGTATTAACGACGCAAACGCACTCGCGATGGAACAGGCGGTGAAAAAACTAATCCTGCGACCGGATTATTTGCTTGTGGATTATTTTCTTCTGGATCATGTTGGGATTGAACACCATGCAATTACCAAAGGCGACCAAAAAGTTGCCTCAATTGCAGCGGCGTCAATTATCGCCAAGGTCACCAGGGATTTTATTATGGTAGAGGCGCACAAAGATTATCCGGAATATAATTTTCATGCTCACAAAGGGTATGGTACAGAACATCATCAGAAGAAGATTGAAAAATACGGAATTTGTAAAATCCATCGGATCTCATTTTCACCGATGAAGGATTTGGTATAAGAACAAGAAATGAAGTATAATAATAAAGGACACTAATCTCAAAGAACATGGAAAGAAAAGCAGCGGGAGGAAACGAATTGTTAAACCCGGAGGCGATTATTCATCAGGCCGGTGTTGGATATGGAGACGTGGTGGGAGATTTGGGGTGCGGAGGTATGGGATATTTTACTTTGCAGGCGGCAAAGGCGGTTGGAGATAAAGGGCAGGTATACGCGGTTGATGTACTGAAAAATGTTTTGAAAAGCGTGTGGACGAAAGTAAAGCTGGAAGGGCTGACGAACGTTAGAATGGTCTGGTCTAATTTGGAAATTCTCGGTGCGACAAAAATCCGCGAGAGCAGTCTAGATTTTGCCTTATTGGTGAATACGCTGTTCCAGACAAAAAAACACGAAGCGGTTATTACGGAAGCAACCCGTCTTCTAAAAAAGGGTGGTAAATTGGTGATTGTTGACTGGAAAAAAATGAGCACGCCATTCGGGCCACAGACAGAAGATCGTGTTTCAGAGGATGAAATCAAAGGAATTGTGGAAAAACTGGGCTATAGTTTAGAAAAAACACTAGATACCGGACCCTATCATTTTTTACTTGAATATATAAAGAAATAGTGCTATAAATAAATTGATTATTGGGCGCCCTCTTGGCAGGGCGCTTTTTTATAAAGCGCACTGCCTTGAAAGGGCGTTTTGTTATGCAGAATTACCGTCAAAATATCGGCAAAATTGGGGAAGATATTGCGGTGGAGTATTGTATGGGGCTCGGGTACTTTATTATTGATCGGCACTATACTTCCCGATTCGGGGAGATTGATATTATCGGCAAGGATGGGGGTGAGACCGTCTTTATTGAGGTTAAGAGCCGTTGCACTAATTCGTTCGGTGCCCCGGAAGAAGCGATAACTGATATTAAAATAAATAGAATAATTAAGACAATTGAAGTTTTTCTTGCAACTTACCCGGAAGTGTCAGAATATCGGATTGATGTTATTGTTGTGCAGTTTCGTATGGATTTTTTTACTCACCTGATCAAACATATTAAAGGAGTTGGAATTTCGGAAGTAAATAATCGTGAGATTGATATTTTTTAATTTGACACTTTTAGAATTGCTGTAGTAAGATGAAACACTGTCTGTATAAGACAAGTGTCCCTTAAAAAAGTAAAAGAGGAAAAATTATGAATATGTTAAAGTATTTTAAGCAATCCTCTTTAAGCAAGGTTTTCGGAATCTTTATGTCTGTCTGTGTCATCACTCTGTTGGTTGTTCCACAGAGTCTACTGGCAGCCAGCTCGACTGTCTCAACCCCAACGTTGATATGGCCTAAAGCGAAGGATTCCACCATCTATGAGCAACCGGTGATTACCGGCCTCACAAAAAATGATACCAAGGTCGAAGTATTTATCGATGGCCAGTTAAACGGTATGGCGAAGGTTTCAGAAGATAAAAGCGGGACTGCAAGCTTTTCATTTGTTCCGTCTATATCGCTTAAATCCGGAGAACATACTGTTTCTGTGGTGGCAATAGAAAAGGAATCCAATCTAAAAAGTTTAATGTCAAAAGAGACATTATTCAGAATAGAGGATCCGTTTCCAGCCCCCACTTTGTTTCAACTAGTTGTAAACAATAAAACAGTTTCAACAAAGCCGTTTATTACCGGCTTAGCTGTGAATGATTCGTTGATCAAAGTTTTCATCGATAAAGAGTTAAATGGACAATTTATGGTTGAAAATGATAAGTCAGGCGTTGCCAATTTTTCTTATCAACCATTTCTCGATCTTGATCCAAACAAAGCTCATCTGGTGTATGTAACAGCTGTAAATGCCGAGAGCAAAGAAAGCAGTTATTCAAATGTCGTCGGGTTTTTTGTTAAGGCGCCCGATATGTCAACTGAAGAATACACTGACCCCCAGGTTATGGGCGTAAGTGAGGCTTCAGTCGCTACTTCAATTGAAGCAGAACAAGAAATTACTGCAGATGAGAATAATGAAGAAACAACAGCTTCGGATGAAAATGATAGCAATGCTAACACCAACACTGAAACTGATGAGAATGGTAATTCTGATAGTGATCAGTCAGCATTAGTTTGGTGGGTAATTCTGGCAATTATTGTAATCATAATTGCAGTAAATCTCCGCGGTCGCGGTGATAAAGGAGACCAAGGTGGTCTCAAAGGACTTGAGAAATTAGGCGGATTGGAAAATAAACCTTCCGATCATTCGGGACAACAAACCTTGCTACATAAAGAGAATTCGGAAAAAAGTGAAGGTGGTAATAATATGCCGCCTCCCCCTCCTAGTAAATAGAAGGTAATAAAACCACCCTACAATGTAGGGTGGTTTTATTTACTTGAATTCTTCAAATAGGCATGTTAAGGTAATAAACCTTTGACAACTAAGACCCTGTAACTTGCCTGTGAGGAGGTGGCGACAATGGATCTCTCCAGAATCGTGCTTTTTTCCGGCGGATCGTGCCCTGAGCTGGCTCAGGCGATTGCGTCCAAACTGGGCGTTCCTCTGAGCCCGGCCAAAACCACTCCGTTTGCTGACGGAGAACCTTTCGCTCAGCTGGATGCGAATGTGCGTGGAAGACACGTCTTCATCATCCAGTCCACTCAGCCACCCGCCGACAATCTGATGCAGCTGCTCGTGATGATTGATGCTGCCAAGCGAGCTTCGGCCGCCGCGGTTACGGCAGTGATGCCGTATTTCGGCTGTGCGCGCCAGGACCGCAAGAAGGAAGGTAGGGTGCCGATCACCGCGAGACTGGTCGCGGACCTTTTGGCTGCCGCCGGTGCCAACCGGGTAGTCACGGCGGAACTGCACGCCGCGCAGATCCAAGGGTTCTTCAACATCCCTTGTGACCACCTGTACATGTATCCGGTAATGGTGCCGGAGATCAAGCGGATCGTGGCGAGTGAACGGGAAGAATACGGACCGGATACGCCGTTTGCGCTGGTATCTTCGGATATCAATGGCGGTAAAATGGTCCGTAACTACCGCAAACACCGTTTCCCGGGAGATCGTGTCGTGATCATCGACAAGGAACGTAGTGGACACGGACATTCCCGGGTCAACGAGATCTACGGTGATCCGAAGGGGTGCATCTGCATCATTCTGGATGACATGGTCGATGGTGGTGGTACGATGATCGGTGCCGCGGAAGCCGTGCTGGATAGCGGTGCCAGGGTTGTTCACGGGATCGCAGCACATCCGGTATTCTCCGGGGATGCTGTCGGCAAGATCGGGCAGTCTCGTCTGAAGTCGCTGATTGTGGGAGACACCATCCCTATCGGCATGAAGGCGGGTTTCGGCTCGAATATCAAGGTTTGTTCATTCGCGGATGTTTTTGCCCCCGCCATCGAGGCAATTACCACAGAGACTTCCGTCTCGGCAATCTGCTTCGAACAGCGCTAGCTATCTTTCCAAGGTAGCTTTTTTTATTTGTCGACTTGCATTATTTTGCCTCTTTGTTATACTGGTGTTGACTAGTGTTCATTATGAAGACTAGTTTTATTTATGTTTAACGATAAGGATAAAAGATATGTCATCAGAAATTCAAAAAGCGATCAAACAAATTTGCGACGAGAAAAATATTTCCGAGAGTTCGGTTATTGAGACAATCGAGGCTGCTTTAGCCGTGGCTTACCGGAAAGATTTTGGCGAAAAAGACGAGAATATTAAAGTGGAGTTTAATATCGAAACGGCCGCATCACGTATTTTTGATGTAAAGCATGTTGTAGCGGATATGACGGAAGAAGAAATTGAGAAGGCTAAGGAAGAAGAAAAAGAAAAGCGGGAAAAGGCCAAAGAAGAGAAAAGGGAATTAACTGAAGAAGAGAGGGTTGAACTGTTTAACCCCAAAACTGACATTATGATTTCAGAGGCTAGGAAATTGAAAAAAGATGTTTCTTTGGGTGATGAAATCAGAACCGAAATGTTTCCGCCGGAAGCATACGGTAGAATGGCTGCGCAAACTGCCAAGCAGGTTATTATTCAGAAATTACGCGAAGCGGAACGGGATGTTGTGTACAGTGATTACAAAGACCGTGAAGGAGAAATCATCAATGCCACTATCCAAAGGGTTGAAGGAAGGGTTGTTTTAGTTGATATCGGCCAGACTACAGCCGTCATGCCTCCACAGGAGCAGATTGAACAGGAACGTTATAATTCTGGTCAAAGAATTAAAGTATATATTGTCTCTGTTACCAAAACCACCAAAGGACCGGAAATTGTTGTATCCAGATCTCATCCGGAAATGGTGAAGAAACTGTTTACAATGGAAGTGCCGGAAATTGCCAATGGCGCAATCGAGATAAAGGCAGTAGCGCGAGAAGCCGGTTCCCGGACAAAAATAGCAGTTCAGTCAAAGGAGTCAAATATTGATCCGGTCGGTTCGTGTGTCGGCCAGCGCGGAACCCGCGTGCAGACAATTATCGCGGAACTCGGCGGAGAAAAAATTGATATTATCGAATATGACGAGGATCCGATTAAGTTTATTATCAATTCTCTATCACCGGCGAAAGTCATCAGCGTCAAACTGGATGAAAAGGAAGGGAGAGCGATCGCAGAAGTGAAGGAAGATCAGCTATCTCTGGCAATCGGAAAAAGCGGTCAGAACGTCCGCCTGTCCGCCAAGCTAACCGGCCTCAAGATAGATATTATTAAAGAAGGTGAAACAGTAGAAGAAAAGAATAAAGCAAAAGATAAACCGAAAGAAGAAAAATCTGAATCATCTGATGATGAGGTTGAAGGAAAAGAAGAAGTAAAGGAAACAGAAGATAAACCAGAAAAAAAGACAGCCAAGAAAAAAGCATCAGCAAAAAAAGAGGATAAAAAAGACAAATAATTATTAACTATTTCGATGCCGCTAATTTGCGGACCGAAGATAAACAAGGAGTGAAGCAATGAGACTTGTGCATTGGTCTATCGTAGCAGCGCTGATCGCGCTTGCATATGGTATTTTCCTTATTATTTCGATAATGAAAAAACCAGAGGGTGAAGGCAAACAGAAAGATATTGCTAAGGCTATCCGCGAGGGTTCCGCCGCTTTTATTAAACGGGAATATAGAACAGTCGCAATTGTTGCCGCAATTCTTTTCGTAATCCTTTGGCTCGCACTAGGTAAACTGACTGCATTCGGATTTCTGATTGGCGCAATCAGTTCGGCACTCGCCGGGTACATCGGAATGAATGTTTCGGTGCGTACCAACGTCCGAACAGCGGAAGCGGCCAGATCCGGAATTAAGAAAGCTTTTGATATTGCTTTTCAAGGTGGTGCAGTAACGGGGTTCATGGTAGTTGGCCTCGGGTTACTGTCTGTCGCCGGTTTTTATTTTATTACTTCAGATCTTAAAGCTCTGGTTGGTTTGGGTCTGGGCGGATCACTGATTTCTGTGTTTGCCCGTTTAGGTGGTGGTATCTTTACCAAGGGTGCGGATGTCGGAGCGGATTTAGTGGGTAAGGTTGAAGCCGGTATTCCGGAAGATGATCCACGCAACCCGGCCGTGATCGCGGATAATGTCGGTGATAATGTCGGTGACTGCGCCGGTATGGCCGCGGACCTATTTGAGACTTATGCAGTTTCAACAATTGCCGCGATGTTACTGGGCTCACTGATATTCAAAAGTGACAGTGTGTTACAACAGACAGCAGTTGAGTTCCCGTTGATTCTGGGCGGACTGGCGATTATCGCTTCGGTGATCGGCAGTTTCTTTGTCCGGCTAAACAATAACAAACCCAACATCATGGGCGCGCTGTATAAAGGAATAATTGTCAGCGGTTTAGTCGCGGCAGTTCTTTTTTACTTTGCGACTGATAATGCATTTGGCGACAAACCTTATGCCATGAGTATATTTTATGCCAGTTTAATAGGATTAGTGATTACCGGGTTAATTGTAGTGATTACAGAATATTACACATCAAAAGAATACCGTCCGGTTAAGAGTATCGCCAAATCATCAGAGGGTGGTCACGGAACAAATATTATTACAGGAATATCAGTCAGCATGGAATCAACTTTCTTGCCGGTACTGGTGATTGTCGGCGGAATATTGGCCAGCTATATGTTACTTGGCGATTATGATCTTGGTCTCTATGGAATTTCCATTGCAACCATGGCGATGCTTTCTTTAACAGGAATTATTGTTGCCATCGATTCCTTTGGCCCGATTACTGATAACGCCGGCGGAATTGCCGAGATGTCCGACATGCCGGAATCGGTCAGAGCGGTAACTGATCCACTGGATTCAGTGGGCAACACAACTAAAGCAGTTACAAAGGGGTATGCAATCGCCTCAGCCGGCTTGGCTGCGATGGTGTTGTTTGCATCATATGTACAGGAAATTATGGATAAAGGAATTGATGCTCAATTTGCTTTGAGTAATCATAATGTTCTGATCGGTCTGTTCATCGGCGGTTCCCTACCATATTTATTCGGTTCAGTCGCGATGCGCTCTGTTGGCCGGGCTGCAACCAGTGTGGTTGAAGAAGTGCGCAGACAGTTTCGTGAGATTAAGGGGATTATGGAAGGTACTGCCAAACCGGAATACGGCAAAGCAGTTGATATTGTAACTAAGGCGGCATTGAAAGAAATGATATTTCCGGCAGCAATCCCGGTTGTTGCGCCAATTGCCGTTGGATTTTTATTAGGGATCGACGCGCTGGGCGGAATGTTGATCGGTTCAATCATTACCGGTGTCTTTGTCGCACTATCAATGACAGCGGGCGGAGCGGCTTGGGACAATGCCAAGAAATATATTGAAGACGGGCATTACGGCGGAAAAAATTCTCCGGCGCATCAGGCGGCGGTTACCGGCGACACAGTCGGCGATCCGTATAAAGATACGGCCGGTCCGGCGATCAACCCGATGATCAAAGTGATCAATGTAGTAGCACTGCTGATTGTTGGTTTGTTAATCTAGGATCGATTGGTAGAAATAAAAAAAAGGGCCGTGGGGAACCATGGTCCTTTCGATTTGGGTGAATGAACGATTAGGTGGATTGTGCCGTGCGACTGGCGATCCAGTCGGAGAGTACCCGGGTAGCCGGAGTGTCTTCGCCCGCTTCGTACTGAGCGATAACTCTCCGAATGACGCATTCGTCTTCAGTCAGAGAATTGGACTGGTGTACCTGGTCCAGGTGCTGTTGGCGAACGGTCGCCTCAGCAAGTGTGAGCCCGTCGCGCAGTGACATGGTTTCGCTCCTTAGCTTGCCTGCGGTGCAGGCTCCGGTTTCGGTTCGATTCTCACGGGAGCCCCGAATCCTTCCGGCTGGGGGTAGTTGTCACCGTTGACGGTGAACTGATCGGAGAAGATCGGGAATTTCGACCGAATTGCGTCAGCGTCTTCTTCGCCGACGTAGTTGAGGATATCCTCCGGTGGAATGCAGACTGTCCGCGTAACCCAACCTTCGGGAGTGTCGTGACGTTCGCAGAGGAACGCCTCGCGTCCCTGAATCAGGACACAGAGCGGATGTCCATGTGAATGGTGACCGGATGCTTCGGCGCGGACGCACAGTGCGTGAAAAACCTGATTGCTAGTTGGGCTGGCCATGGGGTTCCTCCCGGCTGGAGTGACTTGTTAAAACAAAAACTTCCCCTAAGGAAAGCATCTGACTTCTATCATCTTCCCCGCATTGGGCCGGAGTTAGCACCCATTCCTCCTTGGAGAGGGTTGCTGGATTCAGTTTTTAGCAGGCCGGTCCTGCGTATTCCCGCAAAGGCGGGATCTGAATCACTCTTGATAACTTGAACAAATTGTCAATGTAATTACCATACTAGAGTATTATCCAAGACACGTCAAGATACTTTTAAAAAGGTCGATAAAATGGTAAAATAACCCTGATTTATCATATGTAAAACGATAATTGATGATTCTTTTAGCCTATTTATATTTTATGTTGCCCGGCATTTTTGCTAATATGATGCCGGTTTTGATGAAAGAACACTGGAAGTGGCTGGCGCATCCGGTTGATTTTAATTTTAAATGGTTTGACGGCAAAAACCTGCTCGGTGATCATAAAACTTGGCGAGGTCTAATCAGTGGGACTTCTATTAGTATAATAATTGTTGCGATTCAAAAATGGTTGATGCAGTTTGAAACATTTGAAAAGATCAGCATATTTCCTTATGATCAATATTCGGTATGGCTTGTAGGTTTCTTAATCGGGTTCGGCGCACTGTTCGGTGATATGGTCAAAAGTTTTATCAAAAGGCGGGTGGGTATTGCGCCGGGAAAAAAGTTTATGCCCTGGGACCAGATAGATGCTGCTGTTGGGGCGATCGCTTTAGTATCAATTATTTGGCCGGTCGGTTGGGTACGCTCTTTGGCGCTGATTGTATTCACTTTTGTTTTGCATATTCTGGTGCGCAATATCGGTTACTATTTAAAAATCAACAAGCGATGGTAGAAAGACAGAAAGATACGATATTTTTTCATTTAACGCGGATTTTGTTGACGCCGATTATTATGTTGCGGATAAAAAAAATTACCGGCATAGAAAATATACCGACAAAGGGGCCATACATCATTGCTGCCAACCATGTAAGTTTTATGGACCCGCTGTTAATCGCTTTTATTACGGGGCGTCATAGCAGAACCAAACCAAGATTTATCAGTAAAATAGAATTAAAAAAGTTTTTTGGTAGTCTGGTTGGAGAACGGTGGTTTGGGATGATTTATGTTGATAAAGAAAACCCGGGGCGCTGTTTGGAAATAGCGTCGGATCATCTGAAACAGGGAGGAATAGTCGGAATATTCCCGGAGGGGCACAGGCACTATGATGATACGATCGGCAGAGGGAGAACAGGGGTGGCTCGTCTGGCACTATGGGCGAAGTGCCCGGTAATCCCCGTCGGCTATATTGGTCCGAACGATAAAGATGTGAAGTTATTGTCATTAATTTTTTGCAGAAAACATGAAATCAGAATAAATTTTGGACAACCGATGACCTTTGATTCATATTATGATCAGGAATTAAATAAAGATATACTGCACGAAATTACCGGACAGGTTTTAGAAAAAATTTCTCTTCTGACCGGCAAGCCGATAGAAAATATTCATCCGATTGAAAAAGCAAAAAAAATAAACAGACCTTATATCTATTGGCATATGCGGGAGGTGCATGAAGATACAATACGAGAAGCGATCAGTAAAGGTACGAGCATCGAATTGGATATAGCATATGATGATCAAACCGGTAAAATATATGTTGGGCACCCAAAAGAGTATTATGTTAAAAATAATTTGCCTCTACCCCAAAACATTGATATAGACACAGCCGTGAAAATGCTGGATAAAGCTCCGGACGTTGTATTGATTTTGGATTGTAAACATAAAAATGCGTTACCAAAAATTAAAAAAATTATTCAACAGCTTGGGGCGCATCGATGCATTGTTTATTCATTTATCAAAGAATGGTCCGAGCCATATCCTGATAATGTTAAAAAAGAAGCACACTGGGAGGCTGAAGATGTGTCTTATGATGCGGTAAAGGATATAATTATTAAAACAGGTGTAAAAACAATCGGAGCGATACATGCCTTGTCAGAACAGAGGATGCGAGATGAAAAATTGTTGGATCGAGCATTAACGATGGCAGATGGATTTGAATCGGTAAGCGTATATCTACCTGGCATTAAATTACCACCAGAAGAATTTTCCAGGCAAATTATTGAAGCTGGATACTTACCATGGATAAACCAAGACGAAGTAGTGAAAAGCGGAAAGAAATGTGATTTTGTATATATCGGGATGACTGATAACTCTGATCGTGCTACAGTTAATAAAGAATTTTAAAAAATTAAATATTGATTAAAAAACATGTACGAAAACTGGAAAAAACTTGCCCATAGTTCAAGAGATGAACAAAGAAGGATCCAAAATAAAAAACTACGGGCGCTGATGAAGTACCAGATTCCCTTCCATCCTTATTATCGGGAATTGCTGGAAAAAAATAAACTGAGTTTTGATGATATTAAAACGACCGATGATCTGGTTAAACTGCCTTTTACATCCAAAGAAGATCTCGCACCAACAGAAGATGACAGGGCAAAACCGAAGCGGTTTATGCTCCAACCGGATGAGCATATGATCAAAAAATATGCTTCCAAGGGAACCTTGCTGAAAATCGTCTGGGGTAAAATTACCGGTAAAGATATTAAAAGGGAATCGGGCAGGGAATACAAACCGATCCATTTGCATTTTACTACCGGACGAACGGCACTTCCTACACCTTTTGGTTATTCGGAAAGGGATCTCACATATCTTAAAGAATCAGCAAACCGTCTGATTGATGTGATTAATGTCAGCCGAGATAACGTGGCTATCAATGCTTTCCCGTATTCACCGCATTTGGCGTTTTGGTTGGCTTACTATGGTTTCACAACAATCGGTATGACATCACTAGCCACCGGCGGTGGTAAGGTGATGGGGACTCAAAAAATAATGGATGCGATCCAGAATATGAAAGCCGGCTTAGTGGCGTTTATTCCTGGCTATAGTTATCATCTGCTGCGCGAAGCGGTCAAACAGAAAAGAGATTTTTCAAACTTAAAATATATTATTTTCGGGGGGGAGCGTGTCAGTCCGGGACTCCGTATTAAAGTTAAAGAGCTATTGACGCAAGTAGGCGCAAAGGATGTGCAAATTTTTGCGACTTATGCTTTAACTGAAGGTAAGACCGCCTGGATCCAGTGTGCGGAAGATTCCGGCTATCATACCTATCCGGACCTGGAATTTTTTGAGGTGATTGACAAAGACGGCAAGCGGGTTGAGGAAGGTCAGTCGGGCGAATTGGTTTATACTGCCTTGGATTGGAGAGGCTCGCTGGTACTTCGTTATAAGACCGGCGATATGGTCCAGGGGATTGAATACGGACAATGTGCCTTCTGCGGTAAAACTGTACCAAGAATTAAAATGGATATTCAGCGGTCTTCGGATGTTAAAGAATTTCATCTTACTAAATTGAAAGGCGAGCTAGTAAATCTGAACATATTATATCCTCTATTGTCCGGTATGAAAGAGGTTGAAGAATGGCAAGTGGAGATTCGAAAGAAAAATAATGATCCATATGAAATTGACGAAATCGTTGTCTATCTTTGTCCCAAAGAAGGGATGTCATATGAAGATCTGTCAGAGGAAATAAAGAAAAAAATCCATAACGACATGTTCATTCAGGTTCTTACTGAGAAAAGGGATCTGAAATCCCTCCTGGATCAGCTGGGTATGGAAACCGAATTAAAGGAAAAAAGAATAGTAGATAACCGGCCAAAAAACTAAAATATCCTAAAAGCGGGTTATATCAAGGCCCGTTTTTTGTTTGCATTTGCAAAAAACCCCTAATCCGCTATAATGCCCTTACTTAACTTCCTTAAAGAATAAAGGATTTTTTTTATGCAAATAACAAAGAACCAGCTGCCAAAAGGTCAAATGGAATTAACCATTGAGCTTCCGGCTGAAGAATTAGAGAAATATTACCAGGCGGCACTCAAAAAGATCGGTGCCGGTATCCGCATTGACGGATTCAGGCCAGGTAAGGTGCCGGATGATGTGGTAATAAAAAAGGTGGGAGCGGACCAGATTATGGCCGAGGCCGCTGATTTTGCGATCCAGATGAGTATTGGTCAAGCGATTGAACAGGAAAAAATAATTATCATTTCAACACCAAAGATTGATATAATCAAACAGGCTTTAGGCAATCCCTTTATCTATAAAGCAACCGTGTCACTGCTGCCGACTGTAGAAATTGGAGATTATAAATCAGTAAAAGTCAAAAAGAAGAAAGTGGTAGTAGATCCGAAAGAATTGGGGAAAGCGGTGGATGATTTAAGAAAGATGCGCAGTAAAGAAGCTCTCGTTGACCGGGAAGTACAAAAAGGTGATAAAGCGGAAGTAGATATTGAAGTATTTCAAAATAAAGTTCCCATCGAAGGCGGACAGGGTAAGAACCAGCCGATTATCATCGGCGAGGGAAATTTCATCCCCGGGTTTGAAGATAAATTGATTGGGATGAAAAAAGGTGAAACCAAGGAATTTGAACTGAAGTTTCCGAAGGAATATTTCCAAAAAATCCTGGCCGGTAAACCGGCCGAGTTCCGGATTAAAGTGAATGGAGTTTTCAAGATTGAAAAACCGGAAGCCAATGATGAATTTGCGAAATCATTCGGTCCGTTCAAGTCGATTAAGGATCTGGAAGACCAGATCAGTAAAAACTTGCTTCAGGAATTGGAAAACAAAGAACGTCAGCGGGTTGAGCTGGAAATGCTGGAGTCCATTGCGGGCAAAAGCAAGTTCGGTGAATTTCCGGAAGACCTGGTGGCTTCCGAAATAGACAAAATGATTCACGAATTACGTCACGATTTTGAAAATCAGGGATTGAAATACGAAGACTATCTACAGAGTATCAAAAAAACTGAAGCAGAACTGAGAACGTCCTTTGAACCGCGGGCGGAAAAGAGAGTTAGGACAGCGTTGTTGATCCGGAAAGTTTCTGAACTGGAAAAAATCGAAGCGACGGAAGCGGAGATTCATGAAGAAATAGATAAGAGCAAAAAAATGTACGAACAGCAGGGTAATGATGAAATGTTAAAACAGCTAGACTATCCTGACTATCACAGTTTCGTAAAAAATGTGATGGTCAATCAGAAAGTGATTGATATGCTTTACAAGCTGGCTACTCAAGAGTAATTAAAAAACCACCCTGGTTACGTTTGTTAGGGTGGTTTTTGGTTATAAAATGATCCTTGACATCCTCTGCAAGTTTGTTTAAGATACACAACTTTGCTTAAGGAGGGTGTGTACATCCAGAAAGAGAGGGACGCGCATGAGAAACGTGGTTCTGGTAGTAATGCTGTTCTGTACAGCGAGCGCCATGGCTCAGACGGGGGAATATTTTCCTGTTCTGCATGCCGGCGGTTACGGTCAGATTCAGGATGCGGGGCAGGGCTTCGAACTACGCCGGCTTCGGCCATTCCTTACCGCGAGTATGGACAGTCTCACACTGTTCGGTGAGGCGCAGGTGGGGAAGAACACAATCCCACTTCAGGTCTATCTCGAATACCGGATGACTCTGCCTATCTTAGGCAGGAGCAAATTGCGTCTGGGTCAGTTCACCAACCCGATGATGCAGGTTGAATCCTCGCCGGGGAAAAAGCGGTTCGTAGCCTATGCGTTGACGGACTATTACATTACTGACCAGTATGACATCGGCGTATCGATCCTGTTCGCGAATCGGCTCGGATCATTCCAGTCGTGCGTATTCAACGGATCGGGACATAATGTCCCGGACGACAACCAGTCACGCGACTTCACAGCATCTGTTACGTCGTCCTGGATTGGACCACTGCGTCTCTCCGGAGCATTTCAGTCCGGTCGTCAGCCGCCGGGTGAGCGTACACTGTATTACGGCAAGTTGTCGGTTTGTCCGGCATCTGGACTGAGTGTGGAATCCGCCATGCTGTGGCGGAGAGATTTCCAACACAGCCGGGGCTGGCTGGTTACTGCTGTGGCGGATTTGAACGAATCATTCGCACTGACCGCGCGCTGTACCCAGCGGACTCAATTTGCACTACTGACGATGGCACAAGAACAACTGGTGACGGATGATGTCGAGGTTGTTGTCGGTGCCGAGCTACGACAGGGGGCACTGAAGTTCCAACCCAATCTGGTGCTTCAGCAGCACAGCCACCCGACAATTATCTGGTCTGTGCAGTTCGATCTCAACTGAAGATCGGGCATGTTCTTTCGCTAGAGTCAATTGCTCATACTGCATGCGACTCTTTTTTTATATGCGAGCAGAATATAATATGCAGTCTGTATCAGGCCGACATTGATTAATCATGTTTTCATGTTAATATAAATATGCGTCCAAAACCGGAAGGGAGGTGACGTATGATTCACTGGACGGCCCAGATCGCCTGAAAGTCAGCGTCGAGAGGAGCGTCTCTCCGTCCCCGATCTGTTTCGGGGAAAAGGCAAGGATACGGAGCCGGACCACACTGCGCCGAGGCAAACACTCCCCTTGCGAGAGAAGGGTCGCTATCATTTCTTTCTCCACAGAGAGAGCTCGAGCTCCTTTTCCCCCGCCTGAAAAGGCGAATGGTAGGGAAATGCATCACGCATTTTCGGCTATCGCCTGGCTAGCCCAGGAAGAGGGACAAATGATCCCAGTCAGGCACAGGGCGGCTTCATCTTCGTTGCCGCCTCTTTTTTATTTATACAATATGATTAAGTCTTGACATGAAACATATTTTATGATATCCTATCGTGTCGTCACAATGTCATTCGTGGCGACTAGTGATGACTGTTCACTCGTGTCAGTGGACAAAAGGATGAAAGGGTGAGCGTAATGCTAACAATCGGATTGTTCGGGACCTGTGGATCAAGTACCTGGCGCGCGAAGTTCATCAAGCTGTACCAGGATCTTGGTGTCGCTTTCTTCAATCCCCAAGTCGAGGACTGGACCCCCGAATGTGCCGTGGAGGAAGCACAGCATCTCGCTGAGGATGCAGTCATCCTCTTCCCCGT
The DNA here is from genome assembly GCA_041664365.1 of Patescibacteria group bacterium. Taxonomy (NCBI): domain Bacteria; species Patescibacteria group bacterium. Next base: position 12,766 of record JBAYKW010000007.1, on the reverse strand, counting down.
GACCGACGAGTCCTACGGGACCGGGTCGCTGGCTGAAACCGGGTTCAGCATCCTGAACGCCATCCGGCTCGATGATCATCGGGAGTTCGTCATCATGATCGATGACAAGCTGAACGATGAGCTCAACGATCCCGTTGCGCGCAAGGAGAGTCTGCGCGCACGCGCACTCGTGCGCGAACACCTTCGCAAGCTCCGGCTTGCCAATGTGTTTCTGGTCGATTCCCTGGACGAGATGCTCGAACTGAGCCTCGTGCTCTATCGGGCACAAGAACTGCGGGAGCCTTTCCGCAAGTACAATCCTCACCATCGTCCGCGTTAAGCATCGTTGCTGTTTATGAGAGTTTTAGGCGATACCTCTGCAGGGTCGCCTTTTTTCTTTGTATAAAAAAACGCAAGGGTCAGCTTGCGTTAGAGTTCTGGGATCCGATTGGTCCAGATCGCCCAGATCCAGGCGAAGGTGAAAATGATCAGAAAGAACTGCACAGTAAGTATTGGCCATAACCATTTGGCAAAATAGAGTTTGTTACCTTGAGTTGTGTGTAGATCATAAAGAAGGAACCAGGCAGGAACCAGACCGAAAATAATGCCGACAAATGACGCGATGGTGCGCCGTACGAGCCTTCTGATTCTGCGTTTCGAGAGCAATATTATTCTCCTTGAGTCGCGGGTGTCGGTTCTCTGCTGAAAGGCAGTTGGCATAACATAACACGGTGCAAAAAATCTGTCAAAATAAAAAAAACCATCCCAAAGGGAGGAATGGATTAGGAAAGAGCGTTGATATTTGGTGGAGAGGGGATCTCCGGCTGGGATTTTAACCCCAGACACCCTCCGTGGAGGATGCTGTCCAAAACGAAGACCCCCTGCTCCACGTATGACTAAAGAAATTATATATTTTATGAATGGAAAGTCAACTTTCTATAATTGGTTACGTTTTGGTGAGAATAAAAAAAGCCATTCCAAATGGTGGAGTGGCGGGAAAGAGCGGGATGAAGTCAGTCGCGGAGGATGTTCACGGTGACTTCCTGGATAATGGTGGACTCGCCGTTCTTGATGCGGACGGTCCACTTCTCATTGGTCTTGTCCAGGGTTACGACCCGACGGGCGAACACCAGAGGGAACGAGTCACGGGGCAGGAAAAACACGAAGCTGATGTGTTCTTCTTCCTCCTGGTCGATGGCCCATTCGGAGATCACGGTGACCTTCAGCACGAAACCGGGGTTGCCGGGAATGGTGATCTGGATTATGTCTCCGAATTTCGGGAGTTGAGTGTTGCCAATAAACGTCATTAGTTTCCTCCCTGAACAAACAGGTGATTCAGTTGTCCTCACCGTGAGCACAACTGAAGACTGTCTAGGAGGAGGTTGTGGAATTTATCATGATTGAATCATAGTGTCAATGGATATAAACATAGTACCCGCCAGAGGCGGATTTATTTTGTATATGCAGAATAAAAAAACGCAAGGGGTTAGTCTTGCGCGGATTTTTCCGATGGGAGAATCCTGGCGAGATGTGCGGTGTGCGCTTTGTGAAAATGACTCAGGTCGGAGCCTACCTTTAGGATGCTGTCGTCACCCTCGCGCAGATCGGTGGGCCTGATCTGGCGGGAACGGAAAAGAAATTGGATCACGCCGAAGTTGGCAAGAACGTTGCCTTCACGGCAACCGCGGAATGCCGTAATGGCACGTTCTTTGGGGTCCGCGATACGGGACAGTGCTTGGAATGTGTCCACGTCTTCGGGCTTGATGCCCAATTCCTCGTGGGTAACGAACCCTGTTTGGATTAGGGTACGCAATACCCTAGCATGTGCTACGTCTCCCATGAGGCAGTGCACAAGGTATTCAAAAGCGTGTCGCTTCTTTCCATCGTCAGCCACGACTGGCTCCTTCCACCATTAAAATGTGCGGGTTTAGGTTCATGCTAATTTGCACTAACCTGAGTCGCCATAATAACAATGAAATAGTTCAATGTCAATTTTGTCGGCATCTGCTATAATTAGGCTATGAATATTGGCGCCCATGTATCCATAGCCGGCGGAATGGAAAATGCTCCGCTGAATGCCTTTACTGAAAACTGTGAATGTTTCCAGATGTTTTCGCGTTCACCGCGCGGAGGCAAAGCACCTGAAATCAACGATGAAGTTGTAAAAAAATTTCAGAAAAATATTAAAGCTAGCGGACTAGGTAAGGCGTATATTCACACACCTTACTATATTAATTTAGCTTCAAAACAGGATCGGGTTCGGAACGGTTCTATCAGTATTATTCGTGAGGAATTGGATCGCGCCTCGCAATTAGGTGTTGTAGCAGTAATGACCCACTTAGGCTCATCAAAGGATTTTACGCGAGCAAAAGCACTGCAAATGGTAATAGACGGAATAAAAGAATTACTGAAAGGATATACTGGTAAAGCGACTTTTTTATTGGAGATTGCTGCTGGCTCCGGGAGTGTTATCGGTGACAGTTTCGAGGAGATTGGCAGGATTATAAAAAAAGTAAATCATAAAAAAGTGGCAGTTTGTTTTGATACGGCACACGCGTTTGCTTCCGGTTATGATTTGCGGACTAAAAAAGATGTTGATGAAACACTCAAGAAGTTTGATGAGGTTGTCGGGATTGATTTGTTGCAATTAATCCACGCCAATGATTCTAAAGTAGAACTAAACGCCAAGGTTGACCGGCATGAACATATCGGCCAAGGAGAGATTGGCAAAGATGGATTTGAGGCGTTAATCAACCATCCGAAATTAAGAAATGTAGATTTTATTCTGGAAACTCCTGCCGAAGGCAGAGAAAATGATATTAAATTATTAAAACAGTTGCGTAAAAAATAGTGAGAGCAAAAGAAATATTCAATCAGTACCAAAAATATCTGAAACCTTACGACCCGCGCTTTGTCAGTAAGGATTTTTTGCAACTGCACCGGGTCAAATCACTGCTTCAGAAAATGGGCAGTCCCGAAAAAAAACTGATCGGTGTGCAGGTAGCTGGCACAAAAGGAAAGGGTTCTGCCGTGGCATTTCTAGAAAAGATTCTGAGGGAAGCTGGGTATAAGACCGGATCATTTTATTCTCCGTATTTAGTATCGCCCAGTGAAAGGATTATGATCAACGGTAGGCCGATTACTCTTCGGAGAGTGAAAAAAATCGGCGACCGGATGATCCCCTTACTGAAAGAAATCGGCAAACGCGGAGATCACGTTACATTTTTTGAGTTTACTACCGCTCTGGCGGTCCAGTATTTCGCCGAAGAAAAAACAGATGTAGTTGTTATCGAAGTGGGCATGGGCGGTCGGCTAGATGCAACAACGGCGGTTGGTTTGAAAAATAAAATCATTACCAATATTAGCTTTGATCACACAAAATCCCTGGGTAATACAATTACCAAAATAGCGGGAGAAAAGGCCGGCATAATCCAAAACAATGACGCAGTTTCAACAGCAGCTAAGGGTAACGCGCTGAAAGTAATAAAAAATAAAGTGAAAGCTAAAAAAGCCTCATTGATTAATATTAACAAGGATCTAAAATATTCAATCAAAAAAGTCGATTTGACCGGTACTTATATTAATATCAGTTATCAGGGTGATATATATCGAAATCTGAGACTGTCCTTGATCGGCAGGCATCAGGCGGAAAACTTTGCCTGTGCTTTTGCTTCCGCCAGGCAACTTAGTAATCAGGGTTTTGTGATACCGCCACAGGCTATTATTAAAGCTGCCGGAAACACCGCGCACGAGGCAAGATTCCAGATCTGGCAGAAAAATCCCATGGTGATCCTGGACGGTGCGCATAATCTATTCAGCATCAGGGCATTAGTCAAGGCACTGCATGACGTGGGTGTTAAACCGCATAATACTGTTTTTCTAGTCAGTATAAAGAACACGAAAAAACAGGTACCGGCTATATTGCGTACGCTGGCAAAATTTTCTGATAAACTGATTTTTCCGGATGTAACGAAGATTGATGATCTTAGGGATTTTTATCGTGCATCAAAATTAAAAAAATATTATCCAAAAGGGATAATTACCGCTTCATTGGATGATGGTATCGTGATGGCGAAGAGATTGGCGGGGAATAATGGAACAGTAATTGTTACCGGCTCACTTTATACTATCGGTGAAATCTTGAAGGAAAAAAAATGAGGCGACCTCTGAAGATGTTGCGATCTTAAGTTGTTGGTCGCCTTTTTTGTGTTTCGTCCGGTGGGGACGAACGATATGCAAATCATGCGTGTGCTCCCATGGATTCGGTTCCATTGATGCCGTGCTTCGTTGCTCGGACGGCAAATGCCGCGTCGAGGGCTTTAGGGTCGATGGTCAGCATCTCCATGTCGGTGTGCAGATTAGTGCACTTACCGGTCATCCGCTCGACGCGGACGGAAATCTCACCTTGCCTACCCCAAGGGATGGTAACGTCGATGCATGCGCCGAGCTCCTGGTCCTGAATGGACCGGATGTACCTATAGATCTCGGCGATGATGAGCTGCCTGGTCATGGTAACCCTCCTGTGCTGTGCGTTCCGAATGAACGCGTCATCGGACGAGGAGAGTGTTGGTGGGGAACGACTCACCGTTTCTGGTTGTGGGGGAAGATGGAGTTAGGAAGCGCCTGGCTGATCTCGCTGGTGGGGAGGGTTCCGACCACCTGACCGTCCGAGGTGCAGATGCCGGTAAGGCGGTCCACGGCAACGTGAACAGTTTTCCCGCTGTTGTCGGGAATTCGGACCGTCAGACCTCCGTTTTCCGAAATGTGAGTGACTCCGCTCAGGTTGTTGAGGGCTGTAATAATACTGGTCGAGTCAATCGTCATGATGACACCTCCCTGTCTTTGGGTTGAGGATCGTGGTTTGTACCGAAAGTCGTTTGTTTTTTGGGTATATTCCGCATGATTCACTTATCAAGGAACGATTGGTACTTTATCGTAATAAAGCACTTTAATTAAGTAAAGATATATCATTGTCACAAAGTTGTCAAGTTTCTGGTTAATATTTTGTTGAAAGTGTGTTAAAATTATGAGGGATAGAGAGGCTACTATTATTTATAACCGATAAATATATCGTAATAACATGAAAAGGACGGTTGCTTCGAGCGATCTGATGAAAACACTTCTTCCAACTGTAACACTTTTTGGTCTAGATTGTATTAACATAGATAGATTAATTCAAGCAGCGGAAATCTGCATGAAAGATTTTAACTTCGGCAAGATAAAATTACTCACTTCTTTGCGCAGTGATAATATAAATGTTGTTGCTATTGATCCAATAAATAGTATTGAGGCTTATAACCATTTTATGATCAAAGATATCAATAGCTATATAAATACCGATTTTGTTTTGGTAATACAGTATGATGGATTTATTCTTAACCCTTCTGCGTGGTCTGATAAATTTCTGAGCTATGATTATATTGGCTCTCCATGGTGGGAAAATAAAAAATATACAGTCGGGAATGGCGGGTTTAGTTTGCGAAGTAAAAAACTACTCAAATTATTACAAAAAGATGATTCTATCCAAATACCAGATAAAGACCCAGAAGACTGGTTTATCTCTGTTAAGATTCGTGATTATCTAGAAAAGAAAGGCATAGTGTTTGCGCCAATTGAGTTAGCTAAACAGTTTTCCTTTGAATCTAATGAGAAAGATGGTATCGATTGGACAAACCAATTTGGTTTCCATGGTTTAACATGGACGAACATTTCGAAGTGGTTGCGGGAGAACCAAAAATATGGAATAGAAAATCCTTTGGATGAGTGGGCTCTGAGAGTACAAAAGAAGTTTAACCCCAAATAGTATGAAAAAAATTATAGTGTTGATTGGCTATCCGGGAGCGGGCAAAACGACATTTGCCAATGCTTTTATGAAAAAATACCCGAATTTCAAACTGCATGATGTTTATGAATATATTAAGAAATATAAGGATGAGAGTGGTAAATTGAGGGATGAAAGTTTGGCAATCAAGGCATATGAGGAAATGTATGCTGACTTAGGAAAGCTTAACCAAGACGTTATTCTGGAATTAGGTACTAATCATCATGATTTTAATGCCGAGCAGCTGAAAAAAATCGATAACACTGTAGATTTAAATATTTTTCTTTGTCTATTATCAAAGGAGGAGTGTTTATTAAGAGAAGAAAAAAGGGATAGAGTAATTGATAAGGAAGCTTTGATGAAAAAATTCGAACGCAATTTCCCGGAAGTTCATGAAGTGGCACTCGAAAAAATAGGGCTGGACTATCACTATCTTCAAATGGGCCAACCTGTAGAAGAACAAATTCAATTTGTTGAGGGCATAATCGGAAATTAATATTTACAGTTAACCAATTAACATTGAGACAACATATCATGAAGCAAGTAGCCATAAGAGCGGCAAGAGAGGCCGGTGCATCTTTATTAAAGAGATTTCACAATATTTCTTCCAAAGATGTGCAGTTTAAAGATAAACATGAAATAGTGACGTCGGAAGATTATCGGGCGGAAAAAATTGTTTTAAAACATATAAAGAAGAATTATCCTGATCATAGTGTGTTGAGCGAAGAAGGTGGTGGCAAAAAAAGAAAATCAGAGTACCTTTGGGTTGTTGATCCGCTGGATGGCACTACAAACTATTCTATGGGCAATCCGTTGTACGCTGTTTCAATCGCGGTTTTTAAAAATGACGAGGTAGTGCTCGGGGTTGTCTACGCACCGTTCATGAAAGAACTTTATGTTGCGGAAAAAGGTAAAGGTGCATTTTTGAACGGCAAGAAATTAAAGGTGTCCAAGTTAAGTACCGTCGGAGAATCAATGCTTACTTATTGTCATGGCCACAGGACAGAGGACAGGAAAAGGGCAATCGCAATTTACAGCAGACTAAAACATGATGGCCGAGATATCCGACAACTGGGCGCTGCGTCAATCGAACTCGGTTTTGTCGCGGACGGTCGGACGGAAACAATCGTGATCCCTGGCGCTCATCCTTGGGATGTAGGTGCGGGCGTCTTATTAGTCAGGGAGGCCGGTGGTAAGGTGACGGACTTCAAGGGTAATGAGTGGAGCTTGAGCTCGAAAGATATGCTTGCCTCAAACGGTAAGGTGCATAATAATTTACTGAAGATAGTTAGCAGGTACTGATTGATAAATTCGAGATCGGCCACCATTTTTGTTGATAAAAGAAGTAGCAATCCTATAATTTGCCGAAAACCAGACATCGTATAGTCGATTGGCTGGCTTGTTGGTTTTGGCTAATATATTGCTTATAACGGACCAAGTGGCTATAATGATAGTGTTGTTTAATGTTTTTTTGCAGGATCAATTATATAAAATATAATAATTTTATGATTAATACTGACAGAATACGAAAATCCTTTCCGGCGATAAAGTACGGGAGGGTGCTTTCTAATAATGCAGCGAGTACGCAGGCCCCGGTCCAGTTATTGGATTTGCTGAAAAGACTCATTGTAAAATATGACAATGTCCATCGGGGTCAGTCGCAGTCCTCAATAGAAACTACGGAATTATTTGAATCATCTTATGATACTATTGCTCAGTTTATTGGCGCTCCATCCAAAAGGAATATAATTTTATACAGAAATACAACGGAAGCGATTAATTCAGTCATGTATTCTCTAATGACCGAGTTTAGAGACGGAGATAATGTAGTCACGACATTTATGGAACATAATTCAAATTACGTTCCATGGTATGGATTGACGAAAGAAATATTACCAAAGTTCGGGGTGAATGTTGAATGCAGGATAGCAAAATTTGATAAAGAAACTGGACAGCTGGACCTCGCGCATTTAAAATCAATTGTGGATGAAAGAACGAAACTGATTTGCTGTACCGGGGCATCAAATTTTTTGGGTACTAAGAATCCGGTCAAAGAAATCAGGGCGATTGCCGATACCAGCGGATATAGTCAGCCGAATGGAGAAAAAAAATCATTACTTTTAATTGACGGTGCGCAGATGGTCCCAAATGTTTTTGTGGATGTGAAAGAATTGGGCGTGGATTTTCTGGCTTGGTCTTTTCATAAAATTATGTCACCCTTTGGTGTCGGCGCGCTGTATGCCAGAGAAGAACTATTAGAACAAATGAAACCATTTCTTTATGGCGGTGACATGATCGCGGAAGGGAAGGTTGCGCCGGAGAAAGTGGAATACAATGTGCTCCCCTGGAAGTTCACCGCGGGCACCCCTAATATCTTAGGGACGATTTTATCCGCTCAGACTTTGAGGCTGTTGATGGATTTTGCCTTGAATAACGGGAAGAGTTTGTATTTTATGACTGGAAAAAAATTGGATATCTCAGATATTAGAAAGACGATGAATGTTGTTGAAGTTCATGAGAAGGAATTAATTGGTGAAGCACTGACAATATTGTCACAAATCCCTTCGTTAAAAATATACGGACCGAAGGACCCGGGAGCCAGGACCTGTCTGGTGGCTTTTAACCATCCGGACATAAGCCCGTTTAAGATAGCGGAAGAATTAAACAAGCTGGATATTGAATCCAGAGCCGGATGCCATTGTGCCACTCTGGCTCATCACTTTTATGAATTGAATCCCCCGGCCAGCTGCAGATTAAGCTTCTATATATATAATAATATTAAAGATGTGCGAAAGGCGTGTTTGGCTGTTGGTAAAATTATCGAGGACAATAAATTATCCGTTAAATAAAAAAATATGCAACAATGTTCAATTTATGATAAATCTCTGAAATTTTCCCGGGCTACTTATGGTGTTCTGGTTCTGCTCGCTTTTTTCATTCATAATAAATGGTTGGTTTTAATTGTGGCGCTTTTGGCGATTTTTGGTGCTTTTTCCTTAAAACTGAACATCCCATATCAAATTCACGCCATGGTTTCTAAAGGTATTTTTAAGAAAAAAGTTGAACCAATACAGAAAGAATTGGGGGAGTTGAATTTTGTTGCCGCCGCTACCGGGGTGCTGCTGTTGGTCGGTTTTTTGCTTTTACATTTCACCGAGCTGACTAATTTTGCCTGGATTTACATACTGGTTGTTGATCTAATGATCTTTCTGGCCTGTCTGGTCGGGTTTTGCGTTGCGACGCTGATGTATATAGTTTTAAAAAAGATTTTTAGCAAAAATAAAATCAGCTCTTAATTAATGAGCAAAATAAAAAAACAAAACGGGGAAAAAGAAATTGGAAAGAGTTGTTATCTTAATAGAAACTGTTGGTTGGTAAATAATCTTAATTCTCTTCCCTATAAACGTTGCCAGTATTGTGAATTAAGATTCCGCAAATGCTTGTTTTTGCAGTATCAGGTGATCAGTATGGTTCTGATTTGTTTTTCTTTCCTGTTATTTTATCTGGTTGATAAAAATATTTCTGTTTCAGCTATCATTATAATTTTTTCCCTGGTCATCGTTTATGGCTATTTCTTCAATAAGAGCACGGAGAAAATAATTAAATCTAATTTTTTTGAAAAGAAAACGAAGGAAAGTCTAAAGCAGCTTTCAAATGAACTGGAAGACAGGGTTAAAGAACAAACCAGAGAAATCCAGAAAAAGGCCGACCGCATGATGAAGCTTATTGAGATGCGTTCTGAATTTTTGGACATCGCTTCACATCAATTGAGAACACCCACGTCAGTTATTAAGGGTACATTGGCCATGCTGAGAGATGGTGATCTGGACAAAATGAAACAAATAGAAAAAGCTAAGTTCATTGACGGGATGTATCAGAAGAGTATTAAACTGGAGGAGATAATCAATGATATCTTAATGGCTTCAGAGATGGATACGGCCGGTGAAAAGGCAATGAGTTTAAGTGATAAATTTGATTTAACTGAACTGATTGAAAAGATAGTCGTGCAGCACAGTCTGGATATTAAGAATAAGAAGTTGAAGCTTGTCTGGCGCAAACCGGCGAAACCAATGATGATGCGTGGCAGTTTAAGGTATATTGAGGAGGCGATCAATAATATTTTGGACAATGCAATCAAATATACAAACAAGGGTACGATCTCAGTATTTTTAGTAAAGAAAAAAACAAAAGCAATTTTGACAGTGCAGGATACCGGTATTGGCATTCCGGAGGAGGATCAGAATAAGGTTTTTAAGAAATTTATCAGAGCGAGTAACGCCAGGAGCGCCTATACTGATGGTTCCGGATTGGGGCTGTTTATTGTGAAGGGGATAATTGATAAACATCCGGGAGCAAAAATTTGGATGGAGAGTACAGAAAATAAGGGGACCAAATTTTGTGTGGAATTTAATCTTTTGGCAAAATCTAAATAATCAAAGTGACTGCCAGGAAATATAAAATTTTGATGATAGAAGATGATGTAAATCAGGCCCAGTTGTATGGTGCAAAATTTCGCTTGGAAAGTTATGACTTCATCTCTGCCGAAGGCGGTGAATCCGGTTGTAAAATGGCTCGGGAACAAAAGCCGGATGTAATTCTTTTGGATATAATTCTTTTCAATGAGGACGGTATGCAGGTACTTAGAGAAATAAAGCAGAATATAAAGACTGAAAGTATCCCGGTGATTGTGTTTTCAAATCTGGACAAAAAGGAAGTTGTTGACGAGGCATTGAAACTGGGCGCGGTAGATTATATAATAAAGTCAAAAGTAGTTCCAGCTCAAATTGTGGAGAAGGTGGCGACATTAACCGGTAAATAGATCAACAACAATCCTATGACCGAATTAGAAAAAATTGCTGAACAAATCAAAATATGCCAGAAGTGTGTATTGTTCGAAAAAAGAACGCATGCAGTGCCCGGTTCCGGCAATCCGAATGCTGATTTAATGTTCGTCGGTGAAGGCCCCGGTAAAAATGAAGATGAGCAAGGACTTCCTTTTGTCGGACAGGCGGGGAAATTTCTGGAGGAAATGCTGAATACGATCGGGATGAAACGGGAGGATGTATTTATCACTAATGTTGTTAAGTGCCGACCGCCGGAAAATCGTGATCCGTTGCCAGAAGAAGTGCAGACTTGCTCGGGCAGTTATTTATACGCACAAATAAAGATAATCAAACCAAAATTAATCATCACACTCGGCCGGCACGCGATGGAGTTTTTTATTCCCGGGAGATTTATATCTGACATACATGGCCAGCCAAAAAGACTGATTAATGAATCAACAGGAGAAAAACAGACTTACCTCCCGCTCTATCATCCGGCGGCCGCTTTGTATAACGGCGGTCTGCGCGAAACTTTGATTAAGGATTTTAAAAAGATTCCGAAGATTTTGGAAAAAATAGATACACTATGAAAGAATTAAGTCCATTAGCGGAGAGATTGAGGCCACAAAAATTATCGGAATTTTTTGGGCAGGAACATATTCTGGCCAAAGATAAGATATTGGAACAGATGATTGCCAATCAGACGCTTGCATCTTTGATCTTCTGGGGGCCGCCGGGGATCGGTAAAACAACTCTAGCCAGGATACTCAGTAATGAATTTAAGTGCCGGTTTGTCGCCAGTAGTGCCGTCTTGATTGGAGTGGCTGAAATAAAAAAGATCGCTGAAAATGCAAAACAAGATGCGGAATTCTTGAAACAGAAAACAATTCTATTTCTGGATGAAATACACAGATTTAATAAAGCTCAGCAGGACGTATTATTACCTTATGTAGAGAAGGGAATTTTGACGCTGATCGGCGCTACAACAGAGAATCCGTCTTTTACTATTAACTCAGCGCTGTTATCCAGATCCAGAGTGCTGACTTTTAAGCCATTATCCGGAAGTGATCAGGAAAAAATTATTAACCTGGCGCTGAAAGATAAAACGCGCGGACTGGGCGAGCAAAAATTAAAAATAAACCGTAAAGGGAAGAATGTTCTGATTAAATTTTCCGGTGGTGATGCGCGCAGTCTTTTAACTACGATTGAGATCGCCAGTAATGGAAAGAAGAACTATGAATTGAATGAAAAAGATATAAAAGAAGCAATCCAGAATACCATTTTATACTACGATAAAAATGGTGAAGAGCATTACAATATTATTTCCGCTTTGCATAAATGTTTGAGAGACTCGGATGCAGACGCGGCCCTTTATTGGCTGGCCAGAATGCTGGAAGCCGGCGAGGATCCATTATATGTTGCCAGGAGGCTGGTACGCTTTGCTTCGGAAGATATCGGCTTGGCGGATAACAAAGCTTTGGTTTATGCCAATGCCGCGAAAGACGCCGTGCACTTTATTGGTATGCCCGAAGGCAAGCTTGCTCTGGCGCAGGTGGTGGTTTATCTGGCCCAGGCAAAAAAATCTAATACTCTCTATACTGCCTACGAGAAAGCGGCGAGAGACGCACAAGAAACCAGCAGTCTGGGTGTGCCATTGGTCCTGCGCAATGCACCGACAAAATTAATGAAAGATTTAAATTACGGCAAGGATTACAAATATGCGCCGAACAGCAGTGCAGAAGAAATAAAAAATCAGCAACACTGGCCGGATGATTTTGGCCCGAAGAAATATTTTGAAAAATAAATTGAAATTCTGAAATAGAAAAAATGCCCCCAGATGTTTGGGGTCATTTTTATTTTGTGGTAGGCGAGGTGGGACTCGAACCCACAAGGTGGATAAACACCAATGGATTTTAAGTCCATCGCGTATACCAGTTCCGCCACTCGCCCTTATGCTTTGGTCTATTGGTATCTTTAAATAATTTAGAGGCGTTGATTTCCATTCTTCGCCAAGGCTTCGAATGGCATCCTTCGCAAGCGAAGGATGGAGCGGGTGAGCGGATTCGAACCGCCGACCTTTTCCTTGGCAAGGAAACGTTCTAGCCAACTGAACTACACCCGCATTTAACCTTTGGAGGCCTGG